>JAJTGQ010000056.1 GCA_021299455.1 Flammeovirgaceae bacterium
AAAAGGGGAATCACTACGAAAAAAATCAACTAAAAACTCACCAGAAAAACAGTAGCTTTGAATCATCAAATCTTATGGCCTAAAGGGGTGGGTCAAACCATTCCCGGAATCAGTGGGTCAGACTTCCCGGAATAATCAATATATATGAATAGACTTTTTACATTTTTATGGATGCTTGTAATATTTTTATTGGTAGCGTCTCTTTGGCTAGGAAGTTATTTGTGGATTACAACACACATACCAGATTTGACAGAAAGAGGTCAATTTGGTGATGCGTTCGGTGCAATAAATGCCCTTTTTAGTGGATTAGCTTTTGCGGCAGTTATCTACTCATTGTATTTTCAATCAAAGGATTTGGAACTTCAAAGATTTGAGACTTCGTTTTTTCAATTGTTATCACTATTAAATGACATCGTTAATTCTATGGACTATCAAAGAAGAGGAATTGATACGATTAAAGGACGTGATGTTTTTAGAAAATATTATGACCATTTAAAGAGAGAAGTTGAGGAATTTAAAATTATGATGCAGCCAGACATTAAAGGCTATGATGTTGATCAAATCAAGAAAGAAACTGAATCAGATTATTACAAAATTCCAATTGAGAAAATGAGGGAACGGTATTCTCGTGTATATAATGAGAGGGAATCTGACTTAGCACACTATTTTACTACTTTACAGAATATTTATAGATTCATTGACGATTCAAAAATTAGCGATAAACAAAAATATGCGAGAATACTTCGTGGACAATTGTCATCTTATGAATTGTTGTTTTTGTTTTACAACGGACTTTCTGAACAAGGTTATATTTTCAATAGAGATTACTACAGTAAGTATTCTGTTTTAGAGAATTTGAATTTCAAAAAAATATTTGACAAAGAGCATTTGGAAAGTTACCCACTTTTAAAGCGAGACTTCCATATTTATAATATATTTCGAGAGAATAAGAAAGTAGGGGAAACAATTTTTGTTCACAAAGATTTGAGATAATTAGATGAAGCCTTCGTTGCTGTTGGTGAGGAATCCTGGTTATTGTTGGTCTCCGACCAACAATTTTCACTATATAGTAGAAAGAAATGTCTTAGCTCAACGGCCTTCGCAAAACAAATCCTATTGCCAAGGCCGAGCCCAAAGTTAATAACGTAAAAGCTTTTTCTAGTAGTGTTTTCGCAAAGAGGTTGCCGACAGTATTTAGAGCAAACACCACAACAAAAATCCAAAGTATGATGTGGATGACTTTGACGGGGAATTTATACGTTACAAAATCTCCCTTCATCAATAGTATCCATATCAAAAAAAGGTTGATGGCGATGGAAGTTGTTTCGAAGACATACATCTCTTGGTCGTTTTGAAGTCGGCCGCCCCAGGTGATGTCGTAGGGAATAATCTTCAAGAGGATGCAGCTATGGAAGACAGTAATTATCGAATAGATGACAATCAGTGTCATTATTATCTTTTTTGTGTCTAGAGTCATTTCAGAAACGGTTTGCCAAAACTACCGATTTAGGATCAACTTTCTTTTGCTAACATAAATGATGCTATTTTTCTTGTTGTATAACGCGAGATGCAGAGATATGGGCACAATCCTATGTACCTTTCCTCACATGAATTCAACTCGACAGCACGCACGAAAGAATCCTCTGGAAGTAGACCTTAGCGAACAAGATGTATTGCACACGATTGAGTTGGAGCCGGGGCAACTGTTGCAATTTGAAAAACTGACCAATCAGCAACTCAACGATTTTAGATTTCTTCTTCCTTTTGGCGAGTACATGTTCGAACTGCCCGATACGAATTTTATCAAACAAGCCATAAAAGATAACGGATTGAGAATTGAATATTATGATCCCTACGAAGATATCATCATCATTCGAAATGGAGACGGGGACACCAACAGCACTAAGTTGATTGAAGTTGATCCGTAGCTAATTCTACATCGGGTCAGCCTGAGCCTGCCTACCGGACAGGCGGGCCTGTCGAAGGCGTTTTGGTTTGGTCAGTTTTCGAGAGCCTCAAACTGACAATGATTTTCAGTCGAAGGCTATTTATACACTGCCACTTTCTTGAAATTGAGTAAATAAGGATTGTAGTAGGCAGGCATATTACTAAGTGGTAATACTTCCGGTTTTATATTTATCCCGATTTGATTGATCATGAAATAGCGTCTTTTTTGAATGCGTGCCCAGGAAGCTGGGTAGCGGTTTGCCCAATCGCTACGCAGCTGTTCGTCCGCCAGCACAATACCATCCTCCATATTGCAGCAAACCGTTTCTCTTTTGCTCACGGGAATAATGTCCATCTGTAACGCCATCCCAGAAAATAGTTTGATGGAAGAACCTTTGTAGAACGGTGAGTTCACCCACTCGTCTAAGTGTAGCGTATGTCCGGTGTTCACAGCAAAGTCAAACACCAACTTGTTCCTTGCTGCTTCAACAGCCTCCGTGATTTCACCGGCCGATACTCCAATGCCAACATGCTCATACCACGTAACTACTGTTTTAAAATAGCCTCTCCAAAATTCTTCGTAATAGGCAGCAATTTCAACGTTCAGTTGATCCGCCTGTTCTGCCACCATACCCGCACGAGCTGTTAGGGCACCCCAAATTCCAAGCGCGGAAGTGAACGGATCTTTCAGCTGAACTTTGTTGGCAGAAGGGCTGCTCAACCCCATCGAAGCTTTTTTTCCGCTGGACACCATGGGGTGGCAAGAATAAGGAAGCCCATCGCTCACAAAGTTTTTCGCTAACTCATATTCTCTAATGCCCGGCTCCAGTTGCAGTAGTAGATTCTTTACGCTTTCAGAAGTACGCGTGCTGGCCCACTCAAAGCGAACGAGTTGTTCAAGTGAGTTGTGATGACGCAAGCCTTTTTCTACATCCATAAAAATAGCAGAAGCATTTACTACCAACTCATTTTTCCCGGCTAGTTGCCGTAATAGATCTGCTAAATAGGAAGGTACCTCAAGATAGTGTTTGTTGTGGGGTTGATATTTGTAATAGCTACAACCAATTTTTGAACCAGCCTGAATGCCAAACTCTTTTAAAATTGTTTCCTGAGATCTTGATTGGCTTCGGTCTTGTCCCATTAAACTAAATTCTTGAAATAATTCATATTTCATCGGAATGGGGCAAATACCTGTATAACCCATGCACTCATTGCCCAACAGCATCTTGCGTTTTCCGTTCTTATCGAGCAACAACAACGCTTCTTCAAATCGCGGGTCAAGATTGGTCAAGTACGTTAGGTTAGCCGTATGTTCACGATCGGCAAACACCAACAAGAAATCAAGTTGTAGCGCTTTCATTTGAAGGAGCGTATTGGCTATCCGTTTTTCAAATTCACTTGCGGGTATTTCAATGATCTCTTCGCATTGCCCGAACTGGGGTAAGTTAATTTCTTGTAGTTGAATCTGTTTCATGCGTTGTTATCCGTGGGGTTAAAGTTAATTTTAAATCCAAGTCTTTTTAATTCAGCAAGATGGAGGGATTAATTTAAAGTATATTTATTGTTCGAAACAAAAAGACATGAAACTATTTCGATTTGGTGAGTTGGGCAAAGAGAAACCCGGAGTATTGATTTCGGGAAAAAAGTACGATGCCTCCGCTTTTGGCGAAGACTATGGCGAAACCTTTTTCGAAACGGACGGGTTGGCAAGACTACAAACTTGGCTTTCCAAAAACCAAGCGAGTCTTCCGTTGGTCAATGAAGATGCGCGTATTGGATCTTGCTTTCAGCGGCCTTCCAAAATAATTTGTGTGGGTTTGAATTATACCAAGCACGCATTTGAATCAAAAATGCCTCTGCCGCCAGAACCGATTATTTTTTTCAAGTCTACGTCAGCACTCACTGGACCTAACGATGGCTTGATCATACCGAGAAATAGTAAGAAGACCGACTACGAAATTGAGTTGGCCGTTGTTGTTGGTAAGAAGGCCTCATATGTAGAGGAAAAGAATTCGATGGATTATGTCGCGGGCTTTTGCTTGCACAATGATTATAGTGAACGGGCATTTCAGCTAGAGCGCAACGGCCAGTGGACGAAGGGCAAAGGTTGTGACTCGTTTGCGCCCATGGGGCCCTATTTAGTTACGAAGGATGAGATCAAAGATTTCAACAATTTAAAGATGTGGCTGAAAGTGAATGGCGAATTGCGCCAAGACAACAACACCGATGACATGATTTTTGAGGTTCCCTTTTTGATTAGTTATATCAGCCAGTTTATGACGTTGCTACCGGGCGATGTAATTTCTACTGGCACACCTTCGGGTGTAGGCCATGGATTTCATCCACCTATCTACTTAAAGGCAGGAGATGTGATTGAATTGGGCATTGAAGAGTTGGGCGAGCAGTGGCAGGTGGCGAGGTAGTTTTCATTAAAGATCGTTTCTTTTTGATAGAATTTTCATCTTTGTTGAATGGAGAAATATTGGTCGATAGTTTCAAACGCTTATTCCGGGTATTGGAATTATTTTGTCCAGGAAGTTTTACATCCCAGCTGGCACAACTATTTCTATTGGTTAGTGGGTGCTTCGGTGATCATCTACCTTCTTGAACTTTTGTTTCCCTGGCGCAAAAATCAGCCGGCCATTCGCGAGCATTTTTGGTTAGATATCTTTTATCTCTTTTGGAATTACTTTTTGTTTTCGATGATTGCCTACAATGCATTATCAATGGTAGGCGTTCAACTCTTTAATGACTTTCTTGCACTATTTGGCATCACCAATATCGTAGCACTACACGTAGGCGCACTGCCCGGCTGGCTACAACTCGTGTTGATTTTTGTGTTGCGTGATTTTATGCAGTGGGCTATCCATCGGATGTATCATCATGTGAATTGGATGTGGGAGTTTCACAAAGTGCACCACAGCACCGAGCAGATGGGCTTTGCAGCCTTACTGCGTTATCATTGGATGGAAAATATTTTGTATCGCTCATTAGAATACATTCCGTTGGCCATGATAGGCTTCGGAATTTCTGATTTTTTCATCGTTCACATTTTTACGTTGGTCGTTGGGCAGCTCGGGCACGCTAATTTGAAAATCAATCTGGGGCCGTTCAAGTATTTACTCAATGGTCCGCAGATGCATTTGTGGCACCACGCAAAGGAAATGCCGGCAACTCATCCCAATGGATTTAACTACGGGATAACACTTAGTATTTGGGACTTTATTTTTAAAACCAACTACTGGCCGAGTGACGATGAAAATCTACCGGTAGGGCTGCCTGCTGGAGAGAATTTCCCAACCGATTTTTTCGGGCAGATGGCGAGACCCTTTCAACGCATTTTTTCAAAACGGAAATGAGCTACCTTTTTGTTAATTTTCGGTTATAAAAAAATTACTATGGCGGAGATAAAGAAATTGGTAAAAGGAGAGAGAAAAATTTTTGGTGTATGTAGTGGATTAGCCAACTACTTTGATATTGACCCAACCATTATGAGACTTCTTTTTGTGGTTGCTTTCTTTGGTTTTGGAATGGGACTGCTTGCCTACATTGTAATGGCATTGATTATGCCCGACAAATAGCTTTTCTAACAACGCACGGGTGAGACGGCTATGCTTTCGGAAAGACTGTTGGTCGAAAGCAAAGATGACTAGGGGTAAGATTAAAGTTGATCCAAAACAGGGTCAGGAGCTCGCAAATATTCAAAAAAAATTAAAGTGAAGATTTATCAAAATATTGAAAAAAAAATAATAGAAAGATTTACTTCCCTTTTAAAGCCGCATAAGTTTGAGCTTTCTAGAGCTGATTTGGAAAAGGAACATTTTGCTGATTTTATTCTTTTTGGAGATAGAATGCACTATATTTTTAGCATTCAATTTTTACATTATGAAAAGGGTTTAGCGATGGAGGCTGGAATACTTGCGAGCTATGATCAAATGACCGAATTAGCTAAGAAAGTTATATCGTGGGATTCTGAATATTTTAAAGGTTATCTAGCCATTTCATCCAGGCTTGGGCTTGTGTTGAATCCTAAAAATGAGAATGGCTTTTCTCACGATAATGATTGCTTGCAGATTGAAGTAAATCCAAATGAAGAAGGGATAGAGAAAGCTATTTCAATTTTATTGACGAAGTTCTTTGAAAAGGGAGCTATGGATTTTATTGAGAAGACAAACACTATGCAAAAGGCAGACCTTTTGGTAAACATTTGGGTAAAGAAGGGAGAGCCATTAAGAAAGCTTGTCTACTTTACCCATTTGCCATGGCAGATAACTACAGGAATTGTTCTTGCAAAGCTTACTAGTAATCCAAGATATGAGGAGATTCTAGACGTCTATGAGACCTTTATAAGAGAGAGACTTTCACCCACTAGCGAACGAATTCTGGATTTCAAAGCTTTTGTTGAGTATTTTAAGAAAAATGGAAGTTAAACCCGTCTCTTCTCCGCAGAGTTTCCACACCCTCGTTGGCGTTCCTCACTTGGAGAACACAACAATCTCCTTTTCTTTTTCTTGCACGACACGTTTTACAAATCTTTTTGGAAGGATCAGTTGGCTGTTTACATCCGCTGCGGCAGGGATTGAGCGGTCTGTTTGAGCCCGAAGTGGTAGGTGCGCTGGCTGGCGAGTAGCGAAAGCTCCGCTTTTCGAGAGCCCTCGTATAACGGGGTCCGTTGCTCGGCCTGCCTTTTGGTCGAATTTGCTCCTATTTTAACCCACTTTTCTTCTAAATCATAGGTGTCTCATAGCCCTAAATGGCAGGCCGGGCAGCCGCCCAAAACCCCGTTTTAACAACATAGTCTATCCAAAAAGGTATTTATAAGTCTTTTTTTAGCTAAAAATGTAAAAAAGTGGGGTAAAGTGGTTGAAAGTGGTGGAAAATTACTTACGTTTGTTTAGGAGAATCACGCTGAAAGGCGTGACAAGCAAGGCAACCACTACAGTCTATGACTTTCTTCACTAGCGAATTCGAAAGTAAACTTGATGCCAAGGGCAGGCTTGTACTGCCTGCGCGGATCAAAGCCCAGCTACCCGCCACAGGCGAGGACAGCCAGGAGCTTGTCATCCGCAGAGGCTTTGAGCCATGCTTAATCGTATATCCGATGGTGGAGTTCAAGAAAGTCTTCTCAAAAATTTCAGGTCTCAGCGAGTTCAACGAAGAGTACCGCAAGCTCCAGCGGAACTTTTTGTCGGGGGTAGTAACAGTAGAGTTAGACGGCAACGGTCGTTTTCTCATCCCCAAGAACATGCTCACCTACGCGCAGATTGAAAAAGATGCGATGTTGGTAGGCACAGGAAGCAAAGTTGAGATTTGGAATCCATCAGTCTATGAGAAGCAATTGATCCAAGACCCAAGTGAGTTGTCGAAGTTGGCAGAAAAGTATTTGAACGAGTAGCCTGAAGCTTTTGGCTGCAAGCCGCAGGCCACATGCTACACGCTGCTAGTGCAAATTAAGTAATGCGAATGAAGCATTAGCTCGTTTATTGAAAAACTGAAAGTTAATTGTAACTGATTACAGCCTGCGGCTTGAAGCAAGAAGCCTGTGGCCATTAAGCGAAGGTTGAAATGAAAGACTTTAAAAAGCTTTTGATTTGGCAATTGGGAATGGAGATAGTTGATAGCGTATATGGTATAGTGCCAATGCTTCCGCAGGAGGAGAGATACGGATTACGCTCTCAGATTACCCGGAGCGCTGTATCAATACCTAGTAACATTGCCGAAGGGAGTGCAAAGCGTAGCACGAAGGAGAAATTAAAGTTTGTGGAGATTAGTCTGGGGTCTGCCTTTGAATTGGAGACCCAAATGTTGGCAGTTGGAAGAAGAAAATGGATAGAACAAAAATTGATTGATGAGGTCATAGATAATGTGAGAAAGGAGCAGAGTATGATTTCAAAGTTCATTGAAAAACTTGAGAGTGAATTGTAACAGTCGCGGCCTGCAGCATGTGGCTTGCAGCCTGTGGCACAAAAGGAAGAAGTAATGATGTACCACAGACCGGTAATGTTAGCAGAGTGCATTGAAGCTTTGCAAATAAAGCCAGACGGAACATACGTAGATGTAACTTTTGGTGGAGGTGGGCACAGTTTAAAGATACTAGAGCAGTTAACGGAAGGCAGGTTGATTGCTTTTGATCAGGATGAAGATGCCAAGAGGCAGGCGGATAATATTCAGAGTCGTTCTTTTACATTTTGTCAGGCGAACTTCAGGTACATGAAGCAGTATTTGAAGTTGAATGGAGTAACTAAAGTCAATGGCATTCTTGCCGATTTAGGAATTTCATCACACCAAATTGATTCGGCCGAGCGAGGTTTCTCTACCCGATTTGATGGCCCCTTGGATATGCGGATGGATAAAAAAGGATCGGTGAGTGCTGCTAAAATATTGAATGAGTACTCAGAGGCAGAGTTGCATAAGATGTTGGGCATTTATGGTGAGGTAAAAAATGCAAAGACCTTGGCAGGTTTGATTGTCAAGCAAAGAGCTATAAAAAAGTTTGATCGCATAAATGATCTGATCGGCTTATTGAAAACAGTTGCTCCACGAGGAAAGGAGTTTAAGTATTTCGCCCAGGTGTTTCAGGCGTTGCGCATCGTAGTGAATGAAGAGATGCAGGCGCTTGAATATTTTTTGCACCAATGTGGCGAGGTGATGGAAAAGGGTGGAAGGCTGGTGGTAATGAGTTATCACTCGCTGGAAGACAGGTTGGTGAAGAACTACATCAACAGTGGTAAGATGTATGGTGAAGTGGAGAAAGATTTTTACGGAAATAAAGTAAGGCCTTTTGAGGCGATCAATCGAAAACCGATTGAAGCATCCGAAGAAGAAGTAAATGAGAATAACAGAGCAAGGAGTGCGAAGTTGAGGGTAGCAGAAAGAATATAGTTGTTGGTTAGTAGTTGTTCGTTAGTCACGAACAACGAATAACGAACAACCAACAATGAAAAAAGAATGGAAAACAAATTCAGAATAGAGCCACCACAAAAAGCAAACGAACCACGCGTGAAGCCTGCTGCCAAGGCAAGCGGAAATGGCAAAAGTGTTTTTTCGGGGCTAGAGAAGCGGCTGAAGTTAGAGAGCTATTTTGAAGATGGATTTCCGGTGCAATACCTGCCCAAAATATTGTTTGTCGTGTTGTTGAGTTTGATCTACATCAGCAACACGCACTATGCTGAAAAAACGACCCGTCAAATAGATCGCGCCCAAACGGAAGTTCAAGATCTGCGAGCCGATTATACCACGCTCAAATCGGACGTCATGTTTGCAAGTAAACAAAGTGAAGTAGCAAGACGAGTAAAGCCATTAGGGTTAAAGGAAAGTCTTAACCCACCCTTTAAAATAGTAGTGAAAGACTAATGAACATAAAGCAATCCATATTAGTAAGAGTAAGAGTCGCATTTTTATGCGTTCTCATTTTTGCTATTTGTGTGGGCGCTAAAATAGGGCATATTCAAATTGTGGAGGGAGAGAAGTGGGCCAAGATGAGTGAAGAAATCAACTTTGACTATAAAAAGGTAAAGGCCACTCGTGGCAATATTTATTCGGACAACGGAAGTTTACTGGCTACTAGTCTTCCCTTCTATAAAGTAGCTATTGATCCTACCTTGGCCAAAGAAGAAATTTTTAAACAAGGAGTTGATTCACTTTCCTGGTTTTTGTCCAGGTACTACAAAGATCGATCGGCAAAGGAGTACAAAGAAATGCTCAAGGATGCACGCGCAACAGGTAAACAATATGTTACCATCAATCGCAAGCAGATCAATTACCAAACAAAGAAGGAAATGATGAGTTGGCCCATCTTTAGAGATGGTCGCTACAAAGGTGGAGTGATCTTTGAAAAAATGGATGTGCGCTATCGGCCCTTCTCGAATTTGAGTCGAAGGACTGTTGGATTTGTGAATGAAGATGGCAAAGGAGCTGGGTTAGAATATAGTTTTGATGAGGCATTGGGTGGACAAGATGGAGAGGCTTTGTTTCAAAAAATTGCAGGCGGTACATGGAAACCCGTATTTGATGCCAACAATATCAAAGCCATTGATGGTATGGATATTCAAACAACCATTGATATCAATCTTCAGGATGTAGCCGAGACTTCACTTCACCACGCGATGCAAGCACACAATGCAGATGAAGGTACGGTTGTAGTGATGGAGGTGAAAACGGGACACATCAAGGCCATATCAAATTTAACGGCCGATGGGCGAGGTGGTTTTCAGGAAGAATTTAATCACGCAGTAGGCGGCTCCATTGAGCCGGGTTCTACTTTTAAGTTAGTGACGATGATGGCTTTGTTGGAAGAAACAAACATTGAACTGACTGACACGATCAACACGGGTAATGGTGAGTACAAGTTTTACAACCGGCTCGTGCGCGACCATGACGAAGGTGGATATGGAAAAATTACCATTAAGCGCGCGTTTGAACTCTCTTCAAATATTGCCATGGCCAAGTTAATGGATAAACATTTTGGCACGAAGCCTTCAAAGTTTTTAGAATATGTCGACAAATTGAAACTATCTACTCCACTTGGATTGCAGATCACGGGAGAATCGTATCCCAAAATTACTCGACCTAAGGACAAAAACTGGAGTGGCATAACACTGCCCTGGATGGCCTACGGGTATGGGTTTGAAATTTCTCCACTGCACACCTTGACTTTGTATAATGCGGTAGCCAACGATGGAAAAATGATTAAACCGGTGTTTGTCACTTCAGTTAGTGAGGCAGATCGGATCAAACAAGAATACGAAACGGAAAAGATCGATTCAAAAATATGTTCTTCTAAAACACTGAAGCAATTGCAGCTTCTGTTGGAGGGTGTGGTGGATAATGGCACAGCAAAAAACTTAAAAAATAGCTACTACCGCATTGCGGGAAAAACCGGTACCGCTCAAATATTAAAAGACGGCCGATATGAGAAAAGATATGTTACTTCATTTGTTGGTTTCTTTCCTGCCCACGCGCCAAAATACTCAGCCATCGTATTAGTAAAAAACCCACGTGGCATCTATCAATATGGTAATAGTGTGGCAGGCCCTGTTTTTAAAGATATCGCTGATAATATTTACGCGAGAGATATAAATCTTCACACGGCTATGGAGAAAGCAAAAATGCCAGAGCCGGGTGTGTTTCCCACTATTCGTGCGGGAAAGCAAGACGAGTTGACAATGATTGCGAATGAATTGGGTGTTTCTAATCACACAGCCACCGAAGAAGAATGGACCAAGACATCAAAAAATGGAAACGCTATTGTGTGGAAGAAGAATGCTATTGTTAAAGATCATGTTCCGGATGTGACGGGGATGACATTTAGAGATGCTATTTTCCTGTTGGAGAAAACCGGGCTTAGAGTATCCTTTGAAGGAAAAGGCAGAGTATCGGGTCAGTCTATATCACCGGGAACAAAAATAAGCAAGGGCGCTAGAATTTACCTGAGACTAAGTTAATGGCTATTCTAAAAGACATATTGTACAAAGTGCCGATCACCTCTGCTTCAGGAAGCACGGATGTGGATATCAATGCGATCTGTTTTGATTCAAGAAAGGTCAAAGAAGGTTCGTTATTTATAGCGATCAAGGGTACACAATCAGATGGGCACGGTTTTATTGACAAGGCCATTTCATTGGGTGCTGTCGCCATTGTCGCGGAAAAACTTCCGGAGGTAATTTCTGATAAAGCCACTTACATTACAGTGAAAGATAGCGCTCAAGCGTTGGGAATTATTGCATCCAATTTTTATGGGAACCCTTCGGGAAAATTGAAATTAGTAGGAGTGACAGGAACCAATGGGAAGACGACTGTTGCCACGTTGCTTTATAAGTTATTTTCTTCATTAGGATATCGCTGCGGAATGTTGTCCACAGTTGTGAATAAGATTGTGGACAAAGATTTTGTTTCTACGCATACAACTCCAGACCCCATTCAGATAAACGAGCTTCTGGTAAGTATGCTTGAAGCGGGTTGTACACATTGTTTTATGGAAGTTAGTTCTCACGCAGTTGCACAAGGTCGTATTGCGGGGCTTCATTTTATAGGCGCACTCTTTACCAACATTACACATGATCACCTGGATTACCACCGTACGTTCGAGAGTTACATCCGAGCTAAAAAAGGATTTTTTGATGGTTTGTCATCTGATGCTTTTGCGCTAGTCAATATCGATGACAAGCGCGGCATGGTGATGCTTCAAAATACCAAAGCGCAAAAGAAAACTTTTGCGTTGAAGAAAATGGCAGACTACAAAGCCAAAATCATTACCAATTCGATTGAAGGACTGGAGTTAGAGATTGGCGAACGGAATGTTTGGTTTAAGTTAATTGGTGACTTTAACGCGTACAATCTTCTTACGGTGTACGGTGCTGCGTGCTTGATGGGTGAAGACTCAGATACAGTCCTTCTCAAACTTTCCGCATTGACTACGGCTCCCGGAAGATTTGAATTGATATTACCTGGTTCTAAGTTCACAGCTATCGTTGACTACGCACATACCCCAGATGCGTTAAAGAATGTGTTGGAAACAATAGAACATTTTAGAACCGGTCAAGAGCAAGTAATCGCTGTAATCGGGTGTGGTGGCGATCGCGATAAAACGAAGAGACCGCTCATGGCTGCCGTGGCATGTAAGTATTCCAACAAAATAATCTTCACTTCTGACAACCCAAGGAGCGAAGATCCCTTAGAAATTATTAAGGAGATGCAAACGGGTGTAGGGCCAACTGATGCCAAGAAAACACTAGTGATGGTAGATCGCGAGGAAGCGATCAAGACGGCCTGCATGCTGGCAAAGGAGAAGGACATTATTATCGTGGCTGGTAAAGGCCATGAAAATTATCAGGAAATAAAAGGGGTCAAGCATCCATTTGATGATAAAGAGGTATTAACACGAATGTTAAAAATGTTTGCGAATTAATGCTGTACTATTTATTTGAATATATCAGACAAAACTTTGACGTTCCCGGAGCGGGATTGTTCCAATACATTTCCTTTCGTGCTGGGGTGGCCGCTGTTCTTTCCTTGTTAATTACGATCACATTCGGAAAAAAATTGATCAACTTCTTGCGCAAAAAGCAAGTGGGCGAAGATATTCGTGACTTAGGATTGGAAGGTCAATTGCAGAAGAAGGGTACACCTACGATGGGCGGTATTATTATCATCGCTGCGATCTTGATTCCAACGTTGCTGATGGCAAAGCTCGACAACGTGTATATCATTTTGTTGGTAGCTACCACCATTTGGCTCGGGCTAATCGGATTCTTAGATGACTACATAAAAGTATTTAAAAAGAATAAAGAAGGATTGGCTGGTCGATTTAAAATTGTCGGTCAGGTTTCCATTGGTTTGATTGTTGGGCTTACACTCTTTTTCAATGACAATGTCGTTATCCGTGAGAAGTCCGCTCCATCAGTCGCTAGCGTTGAAATTGCTGCAATTCCCGCTGACGTAAAATCAGAGTATGATGTGAAATCCACCAAGACAACGGTACCCTTTTTGAAAGATAATGAATTTGACTATAGCAGTTTGATATCCTGGTGGAATGCTGATTACACATGGATCGTCTATACGCTTTTTGTAATATTTATCATCACGGCAGTTTCAAATGGAGCAAATATAACAGATGGTATTGATGGACTCGCGGCTGGAACTTCTGCGATTATCGGACTCACACTTGCGATATTCGCTTACCTGTCAGGTCGTGTTGACTTTAGTACATACTTGAACATTATGTACATCCCTAATTTGGGAGAGCTCGTAATTTTCTGTACTGCTTTTGTGGGCGCGTGCCTTGGTTTTTTATGGTACAACTCCTTCCCTGCACAAGTGTTCATGGGGGATACGGGAAGTTTATCGATGGGAGGAATCATTGCCGTATTGGCTTTAGCTGTAAGAAAGGAATTGATGATCCCGCTTTTGTGTGGAATCTTCTTGGTGGAGTTGGTTTCGGTAATGATCCAGGTGACCTACTTTAAATACACCAAAAAGAAATATGGAGAAGGAAGGAGAATTTTACTGATGTCTCCGCTCCACCATCATTATCAGAAAAAGCAAATTCATGAATCTAAGATTGTAACGCGATTTTGGATTGTGGGAATACTATTGGCTATTGTTAGTCTGGCAACGTTAAAGTTAAGATGAGCAAAAGAGTAGTCATATTAGGATCAGGCGAAAGCGGAACAGGCGCAGCTGTTTTAGCGAAAGCGAAGGGCTATGAGGTTTTTGTTTCGGACCAAGGTGTAATCAAAGATCAATTCAAAAAGGAATTAATTGCGAGCTCTATTGAGTATGAGGACGGGCAGCACACGATCGAAAAGATACTTACCGCATCACTAATAATAAAAAGCCCGGGGATTCCCGATAAAGCAGAGGTTATTAAAAAGGTGAAAGCTGCAGGGATTGAAATTATTGATGAGATTGAATTTGCATTTCGCTATTTGAAGGGAAAAGTAATTGCTATTACTGGCACGAATGGAAAGACTACAACCACCTTATTAACGTATCACCTATTGAAGTCGGCTGGAGTCAACGTTGCGTTGGCAGGTAATGTGGGAGAGAGTCTTGCTCGGAAAGTAGCAACGGCTCATTATGATTGGTACGTGATTGAGATTAGTAGTTTTCAACTGGACGGAACGAAAACATTTCGACCAGATATTGGAATTCTGTTGAATATTACTCCTGATCATTTAGATCGCTATGAGTACCAAATGCAGAATTATATCAATTCAAAGTTTCGGTTAGTTCAATCGATGAGCTCTTCTGGATCTTTTATTTATTACTCAGACGATGCAGTAATAGAAAATGAGATGGTAAATAAATCAATTTCACCTGCTAAAGTGAGGGTGTCATTAAAATCAAATCCGAGTGTACCGGTTTATTTTAATGGAAATGAAATGAGATTTTCTTTGAATGGCAAATTTTTCTCATTTACACAGGCACAAACCACGTTGAAGGGGCCGCATAATTTGATCAATACGATGTCTGCCGTTTCTGCCGCTGTGTTAGCTGGGGTTTCGATAGAGAATATTGGAATGGCTTTAAAGACATTTGTTAATGCGCCACATCGACTCGAATCAGTTGCAACGATCAATGGTGTTGAGTTTGTGAATGATTCCAAAGCTACCAATGTTGATTCAGTGGTTTATGGACTAGGAAGTTACAAGGGGCCTCTCGTTTGGATTGCCGGAGGCATTGACAAGGGAAATGATTACACGTTAATTGAGGATCAGGTAAAAGAAAAAGTGCGTGTGTTGATTTGTTTGGGTAAGGACAACGAGAAACTAAAAAAGGCTTTTAGTGGCAAAGTGAAAGAAATTTACGAAACGCAAAGCGTAAAGGAATTGGCACAACTAGCACTACGCGTTTCAGAAAAAGGAGACGTTGTTTTGTTATCACCGGCTTGTGCAAGTTTTGACCTTTTTAAGAATTATGAAGATCGTGGCGCACAATTTAGAAATGCGGTTTTGCAATTGAAGGATGAAGTGGAGAATAATAGAAGTCAGAAGTTAGAAGTCGGAATGTAGAATATGGAGAATAAGAAACCAGCTCAATCATTCAGAGATTTAGTGGTGTGGCAAAGGGCACATCAACTAGTGCTAGGCATCTACAAAATGACGAATTCTTTTCCTAAAGAGGAGCTATACGGTTCTACTTCTCAGGTGAAGAGATCATCTGTTTCCGTGGCGGCCAATATTGCCGAAGGATTCAAGAAAAAGGGAAAAAAAGATAAACTCAGATTCTTTAACATAGCACAAGGGTCATTATCAGAGACAGAGTATTATTTGATTTTAGCAAAGGATTTAGAGTACTATGAAACGACAGCGTTGACGGAGCGGGCCAGCGAAGTGGGTAGGCTTCTAGAGTCTTATATTAAAGCAATTCAAAAATGATTCTGACTTCTAAATTCTATATTCTAAATTCTTTTTACTTATGAAATTGAGTAAAATAAAAGAATGGGCTGATAAAAACCTGCAAGGCGACAGGGTTATTTGGGCTGTTGTTTTTGCTCTATCGCTTATTAGCATTTTGGTTGTATACAGTTCTATTGGAACGTTGGCATACAAAAGAACGGCCAGTACCGAGTCGTATTTACTGAAGCACACGTTCATGGTGTTCTTAGGTTTAGGCGCTATGTGGGTTGCTCATAAAATAGACTATCGCTATTATTCTAAGATATCCCGATTGGCGTTGTGGGTAAGTGTTCCCCTATTAATCTATACGTTCACCAATGGAACCACCATCAACGAAGCAGCCAGGTGGATTACATTGCCAATCATTAACACTTCATTTCAGCCATCAGATTTTGCGAGTTTGGCATTGATTATCAACCTCGCCAGTATGCTTTCCAAAAAGCAACAAAACATTGATGATGTAAAGGAAGCCCTCATCCCAATGCTAATATGGTGTGGCGTGATATGCGGATTGATTGCTCTCACCAATTTATCGACCGCCATGTTGCTGTTTGCGACTTGTATGTTGGTAATGTTTATCGGCCGTGTACCGGTTAAGTATTTGGCGATGCTGGTTTTAGTTGGCTTGCTCGCTGGAGCTGTTGCATTGAAGTTCGGAACACGTGGCGCTACAGCGCTAAGTCGTATTACTGCTTTTGTAAACGGCACGGAACTTCCATTTCAGGCAAAACACGGGCGCATAGCAGTGGCAACGGGTGGTGTCTTTGGGAAGGGGCCGGGTAATAGTGACCAACGGAATATTTTGCCGCATCCTTATTCTGACTTTGTATACGCCATTGTGATTGAAGAGTATGGAATGATTGGAGGAGTGATTGTTCTTGTATTGTATTTGGTTTTACTCCATCGAGGAATGAAAGCTGCCTATAATAGTGAGCGTGCGTTCGGAGGTCTGTTGTCGGCAGGTCTAAGTTTTGATTTGGTCTGTCAGGCTATGGTAAATATGGGAGTAGTGGTAGGATTGGGCCCGATTACAGGGCAGCCACTTCCTTTAATCAGTATGGGCGGCACAGCCATGGTTTTCACCGGTTTATCTGTTGGAATCATTTTGAGCGTGAGCCGTGGGGAACAGGAAGAAAACTGGGGACAAACTAGTGCTTCGAAAGAAGTTGTAGGTGAAGACAAAGATTTAGAAGCAAAAGCAGCATAGTAATTTGAAGATGAGACAATTTGAAAATAGGCTCTGTTAACTGATTTCTTTAAAATAATATGTTACTAGTAAACCGACTGAAGACAAAACGATTAACCAACTAAATTCTATATTCTAAATTCTGACTTCTAACTTCTTGAATTCAAAACAACCATATCGCATCATTATTAGTGGAGGAGGCACAGGTGGTCATATTTTCCCTGCGTTGGCCATTGCTAATGAGTTTAAAAGACGATATGCTGACGCTGAAATTCTCTTTGTGGGTGCCGAAGGAAAAATGGAGATGACCAAAGTACCAGAAGCTGGATACAAAATAATCGGCTTGTGGATAAGTGGGCTGCAGCGGAACCTTACACTTTCAAACCTTTCATTTCCATTCAAATTAATTGCGAGCTATTTGAAAGCCGGAAATATTATAAAAAGTTTTAAGCCGAATGTAGTGATCGGGACTGGCGGCTACGCGAGCGGCCCTATTATGCTAGCGGCTTCGAAAGCACGAGTAACTTCTGTGATCCAAGAGCAAAACTCTTATGCGGGCTTAACCAATAAACAATTGGCCCACAAAGCAGCTAAGATTTGTGTAGCGTATGAAGGCATGGAGAAATATTTTCCAGCTTCGAAAATAGTATTCACTGGAAATCCGGTTAGAAAAGACATTATCGATTTGGATACAAAACGTGAAAGGGCGTTGAGTCATTTTGCCTTTACTAGCTCTGATCGTACGCTTCTTATTTTAGGTGGAAGCCTTGGGGCACGAACCATTAATGAAAGTATTTTGGCTGGAATAGACAAATTGATTGATTCTCAGATTCAAGTCATTTGGCAGACTGGCAAACTATATTATGAGGGCATCAAGGCACAGGTCGAAAACAAAGATCTTAGAAGGATTCGCGTAGTTGACTTCCTGAAACAAATGGATTTGGCTTATGCAGCTTCTGACGTTGTCATTTCGCGCGCAGGTGCATTAGCGATATCTGAATTGTGTATTGCCAAAAAGCCCTGCCTACTAGTTCCTTCGCCCAATGTTGCGGAAGATCATCAGACAAAAAATGCTATGGCGTTGGCCAATGAAGGCGCTGCATTGATGGTAAAAGATTCAGAAGCAAAAGAGTCTCTCATTAGCGAGGTGTTAAAATTGATTTATGATGAACAGTTGAGTGAGAAGCTGAGCGTCAATATTGGCAAGTGGGCAAAGCCACATGCTACTGAAGAGATTGTAAATGAAATTGAAAAACTGATTGGAGTAAAGCATGAAGTTAGAGCAATACGATAGCGTTTACTTCCTGGGTATAGGGGGCATTGGCATGAGCGCCATTGCTCGTTGGTTCAAGCATAAAGGCTTGCGAGTGGCTGGCTATGATCGTACGCCTACCCCACTTACGCACGAACTATTGGAAGAAGGAATGGAAATTCATTTTGAAGATAAGATTGAATTTATTCCCGGATATATTAGTAAGGAAAAAACGTTGGTAGTTTTTACACCTGCTATCCCAAAGAACCATGTAGAACATGCTTATTTAAAAGATCTGGGATTCACAATTCTAAAACGCTCAGAAGTGTTGGGACTGTTAACGAAGAGCTACAAGACAGTTGCGGTGGCTGGAACGCACGGAAAAACCACAACCTCTTCGTTGATCGCTCATATTCTAAAATCGGCTGGCGTAAATATGGTTGGATTTCTGGGCGGCATTACCACCAACTACGATTCAAATTTGGTGATGGAGGGCGAGGTGAATGATAAGACCATCGTAGTAGTTGAAGCGGATGAATTTGACCGTTCTTTTCTCCGCTTGTTTCCAGAGATAGCTGTAGTGACATCTGCCGATGCCGATCACTTGGATATTTACGGAGATCATTCAAGCATGTTAAAGTCATTTCGGGATTTCATCAAACAGATCAACGCAAACGGAAGTCTGATTATACATGAATCAATCGAGTCACTAACAGAAGGAATTTCAGTTTCGAAAGAAACATATGGCATGAGCCGGGGACAGTTTTTTGCCGGCAATATTACCCCGACTGGTCGGGGCGGATTTTTTGAATTTGATCTTCACGGCTTTGGAAAGAAGGTTGAGAAAATTCAGCTCGGTGTCCCTGGTTTTCATAACATGGAAAATGCAATCGCTGCTATGCTCGTTGCATTAAAATTGGGAATAAGTGAAACACATATTCGCCAAGCACTTCAGTCTTTTAAAGGTGTGAAGCGGAGATTTGAATTTATCATCAAACGCGATGATTTGGTTTACATTGATGATTATGCACATCACCCAACGGAGATTGAAGCATTTCTTACTTCGCTAAAGTCAATGTACGCAGGAAAAAAATTGACAGTAATTTTTCAGCCACACCTTTTTTCGCGCACACGAGATTTTGCAGAAGGATTTTCAAAGAGTCTGAGTATTGCCGATGAGGTTTTGCTGATGGACATCTATCCGGCTCGCGAGGAACCTATACCAGGAGTCACTTCTGATATGCTGTTCAAAAATATCACCAGCTCGGTGAAGATTCGCTGTAGCAAGGGGGATGTGTTACAAAAGCTGGAAGATTTGGAAGTAGAAGTATTAGCAACAGTGGGAGCGGGTGACATCGATACGTTTGTGAAACCGATCAAGGATATGTTGAAGAAGAAATTTGAAAATTAATCGATTTGAAAATTTACAAATTGAACTGAGTTTAGATGAAAGCAAATTTTAGCATACGGAAAGAGATCAAAATAGCGGTAGTCCTTCTGGGGCTTTCTTTTTTGATCGCCTTTAGCGAACGAAAACGCGGGGGGTCGGTGTGCAAAGATATTGTGATTGATTTGGACAACTTGAATGAAAATCATTTTTTAGATGAGGCCGATGTATTGCAACTGGTGGAGGGAAGTGGCGAGCCTATTAAGGGTGTTGGTATTAGTCGAATTAAACTGAAGGAGATAGAAAAGAAATTGAAATACGACAAGCATATTTTAGACGCTGAGCTTTTTGGTGATCTTAAAGGAAACTTAATCGTCAATCTTGAATTGAGAAGGCCGATTGCTCGCATCGTGCAAAATGATGCGCCTGACGCCTACATAGCAGAGGATGGTGTCGTTATGCCCGTTTCGGAAAAATATACTTCTCGGGTGGTATTGATAAGTGGAGCCGTTAAACAATTGCTGGAAAGCGAAGACTTAAATAAATCTGAAGAGGGAAAACAACTTCTTGAAATGATCGAATATATCAATGAAGACAAATTCTGGAAAGCGCAGGTGGCGCAGTTAGATATTGCAAAGAACGGGAAGATTTCAATTTACCCACAAGTGACGGGACAGTTGGTTGAATTTGGTAAGCCCGAGAATATCGAAGTGAAATTCAAGAAGCTCATGGTATTCTATAAGGAAATTTTACCTACGCGTGG
This sequence comes from Flammeovirgaceae bacterium, assembly GCA_021299455.1. GTDB lineage: Bacteria > Bacteroidota > Bacteroidia > Cytophagales > Cyclobacteriaceae > ELB16-189. Next base: position 20,434 of record JAJTGQ010000056.1, read on the forward strand.
CTGGACGAGGTATGAACGTGTGAATTTGGAATATGAGGGGCAAGTGATTGCTGAATGAAAAAGAATATAGAAGTCAGAATATAGAATATAGAAATTGAGAAGTATAATGAGTAGACGCACAACATTAACGGCAAGTTACATCGAGTTTGAACTAGTTCTTAAAAGCGTGATTCTGACTTCTAACTTCTATATACTAAATTCTTTAAATCAGAGAGAAAATATAAACAACCACTAAACATACAGAACAACATGGAACACGAAAAAATAGTAGTAGGGCTCGACATCGGCACAACAAAAATTGTTGCGATTGTAGGTCGCCAAAATGAGTTCGGCAAGCTCGAAGTATTGGGCATGGGCAAAGCTGAGTCAGAAGGTGTAATAAAAGGAATTGTAACCAATATTGATAAAACCGTTTTTGCCATTGAGAAGGCTGTTAAAGAAGCCAGCGATATGTCGGGAATAGATATTGGTGTGGTGAATGTAGGTATTGCTGGACAACACATTCGCAGTTCCATACACCATGGCAGTATCACCCGCAGTTCGAAAGAAGACGAGGTAAGCATCGAAGATGTCAATCGCCTTACGGAAGACATGTATCGAATTGTCATCCCACCGGGCAGTGAGATCATTCATGTGATGCCACAAGACTATACGGTTGATTATGAGGAGGGCATCAAAGATCCTGTCGGCATGAGTGGGGTTAAACTAGAAGCTGACTTCCATATCATCACGGCACAGACCAGTGCGATTAACAATATAAATAAGTGTGTACGTAGAGCCGGTCTTGAAATACAAGACTTGATTTTGGAGCCGCTAGCATCAAGTATCGCAGTGCTCAGCGAAGACGAAAAGGAAGCAGGCGTTTGTTTGATTGACATTGGTGGAGGAACTACAGACATCGCTATTTTCCACGATAGTATCATCAGACATACGGCTGTGATTCCATTCGGAGGAAATATTTTGACTACTGACATTCAGCATGGTCTGATGGTAATGGCAAAGCAAGCAGAACAATTGAAGACTCGATTTGGCAAGGCGATTGCCGAAGAGGCAAGTCCCAACGAAATTGTTTCTATTCCCGGAATTAGAAATCGGACGGCCAAAGAAATTTCGGTAAAGAACCTTTCCAACATTATACAAGCCAGAATGGAAGAGGTGATCGAAATGGCGCATGCAGAAATCATCAGCTCAGGTTACGAGAACAGATTAGCTGGCGGTATTGTAATCACAGGTGGCGGTTCACAACTAAATTCGTTGAAGCAGTTGGTAGAATACATGACAGGCATGGATGCGCGGATTGGCTATCCTAATGAACATCTTGGCAAAAGCAAACTGGAAGTGGTGAAGAGCCCGATGTATGCAACGGCCGTTGGCCTTGTGCTATCTGGCTTCCGTTCGTTGGATGAACGTGAAGAACGGTACAAGGAAGCAAAGGAAAATCAGAATCAAAAGACGGTGAAAGTAAAAAAGGAAAAGCAAAATCCAGCGTCTGATTTCTTTTCGAACATACTTAACAAAACGAAAGGATTGTTAATTGATGATCTGAGTGATAAGAATGAATATTAATAGTCAAAACAGAAAAACGAAAAACCACTAAACACCATAGTCATGTTTGAACCAGTAACAGGATACAAATTTGATCTCCCCAAACATCACAAGTCAATCATTAAGGTGATTGGTGTGGGTGGTGGAGGTAGCAACGCAGTCAATCATATGTTTCGACAAGGAATTAAAGATGTCGAATTTGTGGTAGCAAACACCGATTTGCAAGCGCTGAATAGCAGCCCGGTTCCCTACAAATTGCAGCTCGGTGTCAACCTAACTGAGGGGCTTGGATGTGGAGCTAACCCGGAGGTAGGGCGCGCGGCTGCCTTGGAAAGCAAAGATCAAATCCGCGAAATGCTGGCAGGAACGAAAATGGTTTTTGTGACAGCCGGAATGGGTGGTGGCACTGGAACCGGAGCCGCACCTGTCATCGCAAAAATTGCGAAGGACATGGATATCCTGACAGTGGGTATCGTCACCGTTCCTTTCTCTTTTGAGGGAAAGAAAAAGCTAGGCCAGGCGGAGTTGGGGATTGAATCGTTCCGCAGCAGCTGCGATACGGTACTTGTTATATTGAACGACAAGCTTCGCGAGATCTATGGAAATTTGTCCATCGGTCAGGCATTTGGTGAAGCAGATAATGTTCTAACCACTGCTGCAAAAGGGATTGCGGAGATAATAACCTTAGCAGGATATGTGAACGTTGACTTTCAAGATGTTCGCACAGTCATGTTGAATGCAGGTGCTGCGGTGATGGGTACAGCTGAGACAAGAGGCGATACCAGGGCAATTAAAGCGGCACAGCAGGCACTGGCTTCTCCGTTGTTGGATAGCCATGACATCATGGGCTCAAAGAAAATTTTGCTTTCCATTATTTCTGGAGAGGAAGCTGAGCTACAGATGGACGAACTCACAACTATTACAGAATACATTCAACAACAGACTGGTGACGAAGCGGAAGTTATTTTTGGTCATGGTGTCGACAGTGCGTTGGGCGATCGAATTCGCGTGACTGTCATTGCTACTGGATTTGATACCGTTCAGAAAACAGTCAAGAAGGAAGACAAAAAAGTACACGACCTCGACAAATCTCAAATCCCTCTTTTTGGGGCGGTCGATAATTCCGTTAATCAACGAGGAGCTGACTTGGAACTAAAATTCAAGGATAACACTGGCTCACAAAGCGCGGAAACGATTAATACACCGCCTCCCACTGAGGTTCCTGTGGAAATTCCAATCGTTCAAAAGCCGTTTGACAGACCTATCCTAAAGACTGAAGAAAAGGTAGAGAAAGAATTGCCAAAGCAAGAAGAACGTGCCTATACATTTACCCTTTTTGATAAGACCGAAGCAACAGACTCGCAACAGGAAGACGAAGGTGAAGAAAGCTTGTTTGCAGAAGATGATGAGTTTCAGATTGGAAGAGAGATTTCCGCAGATCAGGTGATCAATGATGATGGCTTGATGGAAGTGCGTAAAACAAGGGCACGATTGGAACAACAAGCTAAAGAGCGAAGAGAGAAGTTGAAATCCAATCGTAAACAAGAAATGACAAAAGAAGAATTCAATGAAAAGTGGACATTGCCAGCTTATTTACGCAGAGGCGTAAAGATGGATAATGTGCCCCATTCTTCAGAACAGTTCATTTCGCGATATAACTTAAATGATGATAATAATTTGTTGGGCAACAATAAATTCTTGCACGACAATGTGGATTAGAACAGAAGTTAGAATGGAGAAGTCAGAATATAGAATTGGCTATTTTGTAGCAAATACTTCTGACTTCTATATCCTGAATTCTAACTTCTAATCAAAAGGCATGGCATTTCCGGTATGACTGGTTTTACTCCATTCGTAGTGGTTGTTGGTGGTAAATATTTTTTGCCGATACCGGAGTGCCTTCTTAAGGCCAGACTTTTAGAATAGCTGTTAGTTATTTTTTGCAGCGTTCTGGTCTGTTGATTTTTTAGTATGAAAAGGCCCCGTCTACGCGGGGCTTTTTTGTTGTGTGTTGGATTTTAATTCTTCCTATCTTTAGGAAACGAATCGGCATGAACAAAAAAATCATCTATTTCACCTCTCCTTTCATTTTGTTGGCGGTAATTTATTTTTTGGGGCCTACTCCCGACAAGCCTAAATGGGATTTGACAATGCCCGCAGTTCCACAGGAATCAGAATCTTTGGAAGAGTATGTTGCTGATCAAGAAAGTAAACACAAACTAAAACCTGACAATGAAGCGCGTATCGTTTGGGCGGATAGCTCAAGGAAAAAGACCGAGTATAGTGTCATTTATCTTCATGGCTTTTCAGCAAGTCAAGAAGAGGGTGATCCTGTGCATGTCAATTTCGCAAAAAAGTTTAATTGCAATCTTTACCTCGCTCGACTGGCAGACCATGGTGTTGACACCACTGAACAACTTGTGTTGTTTACACCTGACCGGTGGTGGCAAAGCAGCAAAGAGGCGCTAGCTATCGGAAAGGCGCTTGGTGATAAGGTTATCATCATGAGTACATCTACGGGGGGAACAATGGCACTGCTATTGGCTGCTGAGTATCCACAGGATGTACATGCGCTGATCAATTTGTCACCCAATATCCAAATCTTTCATCCGTTGGCCTCTTTGTCCAACAATCCCTGGGGTTTACAACTGGCGAGGAAAGTGATAGGAGGCAATTATAATGTATCGAAACCCATTTACGGTGTGGATATGAAACTGCAAAATCAGTATTGGAATGACAAATACCGCCTTGAGGCCGTTGGTCAGATGCAGGAAATGTTGGAAGATAAAATGACGGAGCAAACTTTTAAAAGAATAAAGGCACCTTCATTATCGCTGTACTATTACAAAAATGAGGCAGAACAAGATTCAACGGTAAGGGTGAGTGCTATCCTTAAGATGAATGAGCTATTGGGTACTCCTGATTCAATGAAAGTCGCTCTGGCCATTCCTGAAGCAGGCACTCATGTTATAGGATCGTACATACGCTCAAAAGATATCTTTTCTGTTGAGCGCGCTGCTGAGAATTTTGCGGTCGAAAAATTGGGGATGAAGATTAATTATGGGTTGAATCCAACAAAACTAGATGCTTACAAAAATAGTTTGAAGGCTAATCCCGATAACGAGCTGATTGACTTAGAGAAATTCATACCGAATATTATGCTGGATATTCGCTATGCCACTACCAACAATTTTACCAAAGAAAAAATCTACAATTTGCCAAAGGCTTATTCGCGCAAGCCTGTCGCCATAGCTTTAAAAAATGCACAAGATGAGTTTAACAAACTGGGCTACGGCATAAAAGTATACGATGGGTATCGACCGTATTCTGCAACTGTAAAATTTTATGAAGTGATGAAAGGGGATACGATGTATGTAGCCAGTCCCTACAAAGGATCCAAGCACAATCGGGGTTGCGCTCTTGACATCACATTAGTTGATTTAAAAGCGAGAGCAGATTTAAAAATGCCAACCGAATGGGATACTGCTTCGAAGGAAAGCTGGGCAGACGCACCAGTAAGTGATCCTATCATTGTCAAAAACAGAGAGACGCTTATTTCTATCATGGAAAAAAATGGCTTTAAAGTCTACACAGCCGAGTGGTGGCATTTTGATTTTGTGGGATGGCAGAAATATGATGTAATGGATATTAATTTTGAGCAGCTTGATTAAACATTAGTCGTGAGACAAGTTATACATACATTGTGTTAATAGTGTTCAGAAATTAGAATCTCCTACTTCTCGCATAACATCTTATGACCATAGAAAAAGCCCAAACCCAAGTCGATCAATGGATTAAAACCCATGGCGTTCGCTATTTCAATGAACTCACTAACATGGCCATCCTTACAGAAGAGGTAGGGGAGGTGGCCAGAATCGTTGCTAGAAGGTACGGTGAGCAATCTGAAAAAGAATCTGATAAAGAAAAAGACTTAGCCGATGAAATGGCTGACGTACTTTGGGTATTAATTTGCTTGGCCAATCAGACGGGCGTTGATTTAACTAAAGCCTTTGAGAAAAATCTAGAAAAGAAGACAGTCCGAGATAAGAACCGTCATCACGACAATCCGAAACTATCGAAGTCGTAGCACTCCATTGATTAACCGGGGCAGCACCGTGTATTGATCAGGGGTAACACAAAATTTCAGGTCATCATGAATATTGAGTTTGTTCAGGCGCCTTACATGCGAGGAGGCGTTTAAGAAACTCACCATATCGTCTTTTGCAATATTATATAAATGCTGTGCGGCCAGAGGAGCATCACAATCCGGTCCTAGATAGTCTTTCAATTTGTCAACCAGTGCACCGGCAAAGAGCGTGTCCTCCAGGTTTACTTTGCCTTTCCAGCCCGCACAAACCACCAAGACGTTGTGTTCATTCAGCAACAAATATTTAGCGACTGCATTCAAGTTCAAGAAGGAACCGATAATGACATCTTTCGCCCCTTTCGATTTTTCTATCGCCTGGGTACCATTGGTAGTTGTGAAGGCAATCTTCAATCCGCGGACTTGTTCGCCCATGTATTCGAAAGGTGAGTTTCCCTTATCAAAACCTTCCACTTTTTTTCCATCACGCTCCCCCGAAATCACATAGCCTCTTAGCTTTAAGCTTTGGCACTCTTCCAAATTGGCGATGGGTGTAATGCTTTCCACGCCATGAGCAAAAGCAGTCACCATACAGGAAGTTGCTCTCAAAATGTCCACTACGACCACTGTTTTATCTTGCACCGGGTAGAGATGCATTAGTTCGGGGCTTAGGCAGACATCGATTGTTTTCATGGGCTATTTTTTTTGTACACTCTTAGAAAGAAGACAATCGCTAGGTATCGTTTTACAATTTCGTTGTAGATGGCTCGCTGACTTCGGATTACCTTTCAGTAAGGCCTGGCACCAATCGATACAGGCTTGCTCCATTTTTCCAATTTTATAAAGTGCAATGGCGCGATTGTGTAATGAATTGTCATGTTCCGGATTGTTTTTTAAAGCCAAGTTGAAGTCGTTTATTGCCAATTCAAACTTTTCTTGCTTTAGATAATTCGTGCCGCGCTGGAAGGGGTAATGAAAATTTTCCGGGTCCAATTTGATAGCATCTGAATAGTAGGGGAGTGCCTTAGCCAGACTATCGAGCTTTTCAAGCTGATCTCCGGCCTGAAAATAATACTCGGCCTCATCGGGCATTTGAAAAAGTAATACCCGATATTGATATAGGGACTCAGTATACATTTTTAAATTCGTCAGTGTGACCGCTAAGTTGAATCGATAAAGAGTTGTTTCGGGGTCTGCCTTTACAAGTCTTTCGAAAATTGCCTTCGCCTCTTGGTATTTCCCTTGCTCCATCAATGCGATACCCTTGTTATTGATATCTTCGTCAATTTGAGCAACCAAGGTATTCGCAAAGAACAAGAACAGAATCAACCAAACTGACTTCATTGACCTAGCTAATCAAAGGTGTTTTACTGACGATCGCTTTTAATGCTTTATTTCTTACGTCAATGAAAATTTCTGTCCCTACTGCAGCATTTGCAGTCGTTACATAACCCAAACCAATCCCAATACCTAGCATCGGTGACTGAGTTCCTGATGTGACTTTACCGATCACATTGCCAGCTGAATCTTTAATCGGATAGTCATGACGTGGAATTCCCTTATCAATCATCTTGAAGCCCACTAATTTTCGCGAAACGCCCGTTTCTTTTTGTTTTTGAATATTCGCAGAATTCGTGAACGCCTTCGTAAACTTGGTAATCCAACCCAGCTCACCTTCTAAAGGAGACGTGGTGTCATCAATATCATTTCCATAAAGGCAAAATCCCATTTCAAGACGCAGCGTATCCCGCGCGCCAAGGCCAATCGGCTTGATGCCCTCGTTCTTACCGGCATCAAAAATTGCCTGCCAAACTTTTTCAGCGTTTTCTTTATTGACATAAATTTCAAAGCCACCTGCTCCCGTGTAGCCGGTATTGCTCAAAATGACATTGGGTATTCCGGCCAATTCGCCAACGGCAAAATGGTAGTACTTAATTGCGGAGAGGTCGGTGGAAGTGAGTTTCTGTAATACTCCCACAGCCTTAGGCCCCTGAACGGCAAACAAGCAAATGTCATCTGAAATGTTTTTCATGTCAGCTCCTTTGCTATTGAATTTTGAAATCCAGTTCCAATCTTTTTCTATGTTGGATGCATTGACTACAAGTAAATAGTCATTATCCTTTACCTTGTACACAATAAGATCATCTACAATGCCGCCCGTTTCATTAGGGAGACATGAGTATTGGGCTTGCCCGTCAACTAGTTTGCTGGCATCATTGCTTGTTACGCGCTGAATCAAATCCAGTGCATTCGGCCCTTTGATCGTAAATTCTCCCATATGTGAAACATCAAAAACGCCCACACCATTCCGAACGGTCATGTGCTCTTCGATATCGGAAGAATACCGTACCGGCATATTGTATCCAGCAAAGGGAACCATTTTGGCACCTAGCTTTTCGTGTACTGCGTTTAAGGGAACAAACTTCATCTCCATGGAAAAAACATTTAAACTCAAAAGTATGAAGTGTTTTTGATAAAAATATAGTTATTATTCTTTTATAGATTATTCGATTACCAAAAGAACCATTTACAGATTTTTCCCAGAGTCTATCAAAAAGTCATCTGTCTCATTCGGATTCTAGAATAGAAAGTAGTTCTTGGTTTGCGGTTATGAATCTCTTGAAAGCTGACTCGGTCATCAATTGTTTTAACGAAAAGATAGCGTCTTTTAGTTCGTTCTCAAATCCAAGTTTGGCAGTTACTTTCACATATTCTTTTAACAGCTTTACCGAATTCGGCTTTGCGAGTAGGCCATTTACTAAAATACTATGGGATTTTAGGCGATCGGGATCCGACAGGAAAAACTGAGCAGATGACAAAATACCCTCTTCAAATTGATCGTTCGTAGCTGCCAAGTATGTAAATTGGTCAAATGCAAGGCTAGTTTTGTTTAGGTGTTTATTAAGCATCGCTTGCAGGTATATTTCTTCATTTAAGTAGTATTCCGGTAACTTTAGGTTCATTTGCTTTTGAAGATAATCCCAGTTACTTTTTTTGGTTGCCAAGATGAGGTTCAAAAAAAGAATGTCATTGGACAACTTTTGGTCGGTAGGCTTTAAATCTCTCAATAGTTCTAAGTAAGATATAGATATATCGATTTCATCGTTAATAAAATATTTTTTGCTTCGTTCGAACAGAGTTCGCGCTTTAATGGTCTCATCACCTATGGCACTCAAAACATTCTGAAACAAAAGAGAATCATTAAGCGCAATCCGATATTTGCAGAAGTCATGTTTCTCAATGTCATTCAAATAGATCACGTCTGCCGGAGAACATGTAAGAATTTTTTGATATCGGGTTGCCAATTTTGAAATAGTAGAATCTTTGTAAACGGCAAGATCACTCCACATCTCACTGGCTTTTTTTGAATCTCCTGCCTCAGTACGACTCAGCGCTTCATAAAGCTGTGCTACAAAGATGTCTTTTCCAGCTACAGTGAAGTATTGAATGGCTTTAAGAGGGTTTTCTTGTTCGAGGTGCCAGACACCTAACAACATATAGTATTTTGGTTTGCCAAACGAATATGCAAGTTCTTGAGCTAATTCAATGCCTTTATTAATAAATCCTTTTTCATAGTAGGATTGGCTGATAGAATAAAGCAATGACTCTTTAAAATAGTCATTTGTTGGTTTGCGAGCCAGGGTGAGAACGTAGCTTAGCGATGAAGTATCAAGTGTAATTCGTTGATTGATAATTTGATTGCATAATAAAGTTGCCTGTTTTACCGAAAGTGTAGTATCCTTTAGTTTATTGAAAGAAAGATTTAATTTAAGTTGCTGTGCATTGGCAAGCGCCAGGGCATTTATTTTGGCTCCTTCTTCTTGCATGTTAAGAAGTTTGTATAAAGAATCGGCAGGGAACTTAGGATCATATTGTGCAATTGTTGCCAAAAGATTTGTTTCGGCTAATTCTTTCGTCTTAGTTGAGTTTCTTGCTTGTTGAAAATAGAAGAATGCTGAATCGACCAATCCAAGTTTTGCAAAAGAAACGCCCTGGGCTATTTGAAGTCTACCACTGGCCGGAAATTTTTTTAAACCTTCTCCTAACGTTACCGATGCTCGGAGGTTATTCCCATAACGTGCGTAGGTATCACTTAAATTGACAAAAGCCATTTCGCTAGGGCTGCTTTCTAGAATCCTGGAATATTGTTGTTGCTCTTTTTTTTCTTTTGCATGGTACTGATAGAGTTTAGCCAAACAGTAGTTAGCATGATGGTTTTGCTCTCTAAAACTTAGAGATTTTTTGTAATATCCTTCGGCCAAAAGGAGATCCCCCTCTGCAAAATATAGGTCTGCCTGAGCAGTGTACAATGCTGCATATACTTTATTTGTGTAGGTGCTCCAAGGTGAAGCGTATGACAAAAAAGCAAACGTTGCGATAAGGCTCATTAAGCGGAACGTAAAAAAGGGCATCGTAGCTGGTTTGTAAAGAACTCTGTACACGGGCAGATTGGCAACCAGCATCGGTGAAAAGTTCGAAATAACATAAAGAATGAAAATGAGCCCATAGCCTAGGTGACTAAAAAGAACTAGGTCATCCAAGGCATCGATGATTGTATCACTACTCGTTACAAAGAAAAACAGTAAACTGCCATAGGAAATAATCAGACATCCGACATATAGAAAAACTGCACTAGATGCGGTGCTTACTTTATTTGAAAATAGAGGATAGCGTTTGTTCACTCCCCACAGACCAAAAATACTTGATAGCGTAAACAAGAAAAACAGGTTAACAGTAAATAGATCCCAAGAAAGGATTCTTTCTTTTACTAGGTAAGTAAGGAGTAGGTAAAAAAAGTAAATCCCGGAAACCAGAAAAAAATGAAAGGCACTTTTTTTTGGATGGATGCCACTTGTCACAACTGGTATAAAAAAAGCTATAACTTCATGTGAGATCATCAACATAAATACGATGGTCGTCACGATCGCAACAATTAATCCATTTGCTGCTAAATGTAAAAACGGTTGTGGTGTTTCACTTCCAATTGATAGCATTACGCCAAGGATGCTTGAAAGTAGAAGGAAAGCAATAAGTCTTTTGCCGAAAGGCGTCTCTTGGCGAATAGTCTGAAAAAAAAAGGCGAGGCCAACAAAGAGAATAATAAATAGAGCTGAGGTCAGTTTAGTCGTCAAGCCAAACGGTAAGAGTGTTTCGATCTGCAGGCTGGAAATTGCAATGATTAGCAAACCACCACCTATTAAGAATGATATTCGTTTTAGCGTAGAAATAAAGGTTGCTACAATATTTAGACCGATAACAAGAGATATCAGCAGGCCTTGATACGCAAAGGGCAGGGGCTGCAATGCGCTACCAGCGAAAGTTTCAAATAGTAAATGATTATCCCCAGGTATGTTTATGTTTAGCAACCCAACTTGAAAAGTTCTAATTGATATTTCAGCAACCTCCAGTCGTTGATATTGATCCCAGAGAAAAGCTAGCGAAGAATCTTGAAAATAGATAATCCAAAAGGCTGTCACTATTAAAATCGCTGGGATTACCAGCAACCAGAATAGTCTGCGGTCTTCGATAGACCAGTCTTCCCAAAACTGAATCGTTGGCATAATTTATTCCAGAACTTTTGGCACACGAAAATAGTCTTCGTCTTTCTTTGGAGCGTTCGACAGCACTTCAGCGTGTGTTAGATTGACCTTTGCTACATCATCACGTAAAACATTGATTTCGTGACTCATCGTGGTGAGGGGTGCAACGCCATCTGTGTTGACTTCATTTAACTTTTCAACAAAAGTGAGCATGTTGCTCATGTCGCGCAGCATTTGATCGTTATCTTTCTCACTGATTTCGAGCCGAGAAAGGTGTGCGATTTTTTGAAGTGTTTCTAGATCTAATTTCATTGAGATAACTAACTTTTTGATAATTCACTTTGAATCACGGAAAACACCTTCTGTTTTAACAACGAAATGCTTTCCAACGTCATACCTTTTGTTTCGATCGCCTCATGAAAGATTACTTTGACTTTGCCTGCATGCAAAATCATTTTTTTCTGATCAGGCAAAATTATCCAATTATAAGGGATCGTGACGGGTACAATGGGTATTTGTTTTTCAATGGCGGTTCGAAAGGCACCGTCTTTGAAAGGCACCATTTGGGGTGGATTTTTGGTTGCCATCCCGCCTTCCGGGTAAATCACAAGGCTTTTTCCCGAATCAATTGCTCTCATGCTAGCCAACATTGTTTCCGACCGACTGCGCATACTTTTTCGGTCGACCGTGATATGTAGTTTGCGGTACATAAACCCAAAAAATGGAATTTTTTCCATATCATTTTTACCAACGAAAACGGCATTGATCGGATTCAGACCCATTGTTGGGATATCAAGATAGGAGAAATGGTTGGGGCAAAAAATATACTGACGACTACTGTCTAATTTTCCACGAGTCTCGACTCGAAAGGGTAGGAAGCAAAAGATAAACATCAGCCTCGCCCACCAGCGATTGAAAATACCGACTAATTTAAATTTCTCCCGAAAAAAAATTGGAATCAATAGCAGTGGCAAAAAAAGGAAAAACAAGAAGGAAAAAACAAAAAAGCCGTAGATGGTATGTACTACTCTAATCAATTTCATTCGCTACATAATTCATAACAGTCAGTTTTGCCGCGTATTTTTTCTTGGGCTAGCGGTTTATCGTATCTGGCTTGGGGATCAAAATAATTTCATTTTGTCGCCCATCGATGTATTGAAAACCCTTCTCGTCAAAATAGCCATCTTCTTCCAATTGAATGCGTACTTCCTTTTTCCATTCGATCACGTACACAGAGGCATTCAATTCGATGGAATAGGCAGTATTAAAATGCATTGGGTAGTCACCTGTAAAGGGTACACCACCTTGCAAATCCCACATGCCTATGGTAGTGCCAGCTGCATGACCATGAAAGCCAATTGGATGCGTGTAAATGGAAGGAGTAATTCCCCCGTCAATCGCCTGTTTGCGAGTGTCGGCCAGAATTTGATTGCCCGTCTTTCCCTCCTTGAAATTGCTTGTCAGTATATCTTGAAGTTTATTTCCTCTCTTAAATGCGTTGCGTAAATATTCGGGTACCTCCGTTTCTCCTGGCTTCAGAACGTAAGCGTGTTGTTGCGTATCTGTGTTAAGCCTCAAGTAGGTAATGCCGAAGTCGACATGCAATACATCTCCAGGGAGAATGACTAAAGGTTGTGGCCGCTTGGCGGTTATGGTCTCAGGTTCTTGTCGTTGTACAGACACAGATGGCTGGAACCAGGTGTCAAGCTTTAGTCGCTTGATTTCTTCGCGATACCACCAAACCACGTCTTCGGTAGTGGTTATACCCGGCTGAATGACTCTGTCTGAAAATCCTTCCGCAATGATTTCGTGAGCGATTCGGCAAATCTGCTGGTAGATAATCATTTCTCTCTCCGTTCGTGTTTCAAGCCATGCTACACCTAATTTTTCGGCAGAGGCCACGTGTGTATACAAGCGCTTTGGAAGTGCAGTCAGAAACTGATCATAGTCATTGGCGGTCAATCCATCTGCATGACCCCATGAAGGCGCCTTGTTGACACCTATCTTTTTCGGATTTCTTTCTTCTACAATCTTGGCGAGTTGGCCCCATTGGTCCGGCTGATGATCCGGATCCCAGGCGCGTCTAAACATTTTGCCTACATCGTAGCGAGCTACGGCCAAATATTCAAGACCCAGATCATTCCCTCTGGCGTCTTTCCCTTTGTCATAAATAACCAACATGGTGGTTCTGCGGGCTGCAAACCAGGTGGCCGGAAGCATGGTTCTGATAATCGGATCTTCATTGTATTCTCTTGATATGATCACCCACATATCAAAGCCTTCCCTTCGCATGATGCTCGGAAGCACGGTGCGCAAACGATCTTCTAGCAGTTCATCAATCACTTTCGCTTGTTCTCGCTGTGTGAGAATGAGTGGGTATTGGGCGAACGCTGAATTAAAAAAAAGAACTAAGATTAAAGCTACAACTTTTTGCATGGGTATAGTTTGATTTACCGTCAATATATAGCCCGTAAAGTATATTTACAATAGGGAGAATTTAGAATCCATAGAAAAGAAATATTCCAAAGGCAGAAACTGTTCCCACATTAAATAGATTATTTGAGAATTCTTCTGAGGATGTTTGATTGCCATTCACGAAAGATTTACTTGTGATCTTTTCAAAATTATATCCAATGCTGAGATTGGCTTCTGTAGCGGCATATAACCGACTAGTAATTGCGAACCTAACCCCGATAAGCGGGGCGAACGAAATGCCGTACTCGAGTCTTTCTTGTTCATTGGCTAAGCTACTGTTTGAATAGAAGGAATATCTATTTTGATAAATCGTACCTCTGATATCCATTCCTCTATACCAAATCCATCTTTTTGACAGCGTAGACTGCCATTCTTTACCAAAGCTTGGATTCGCAATATAAGAGCTTTGGTCTGAGCCATTAACCAAAGTTCCCGAAGGTGAACTCAGTCTTATATTTAGCGATAATCCATATCGAAGGGCTTTGTTATCATCTAATTGACGCTTGTACATGAATACGAATGGGGCACCGGATGAATTCAAGATGCCATTTAAAACAAAATTGGTATTGAAGCCAATATCATTTTTCGTTTTTTGCGTTTCATCTTGAGCTACACAGATATTCATAGAAATAGCCGTAACGAGCAACGTTAAAATTTTTGGTTTCATAGTACTATTTTTTTTATTGTTGAACGGAATTAGCAAGATTCAAGCCGTTTTTTTGTGAGGTCGATTAAAGCCTGATTTTAATTTGACATCGCTCGCCATTTAGGATACTACGTGCGTTATTTAGTTGAATTTTTGATTTAGCATCGTCCATCTCATCGCGAACTTTGGCCTTGATTTCTTTCATGCGCATGGCTTCGATGAAGCGTTTGATCTCTTCTTCGTTCTCTAAAATCAATTTGGGCACTTGTGTGGGCTTGTCATTGTCATCCTTGGCTACCATAGTAAAAAAGGAAGAATTGGTATGCTTAATAATACCTGTTTTGATATTTTGCGCTTCTACGCGAATGCCTACAACCAAGGAAGTATTACCTGCGTAATTTACTGAGGCCATCATCGAAACCAACTCACCGACTTCTACAGGCTGAAGAAATTCCACTTTGTCAACGGAGACCGTCACGCAGTATGTTTCGGCATGTTTACTCGCGCAGGCATAAGCCACTTTGTCCATCAATGAAAGCAATGTGCCACCATGAATTTTGCCTCCAAAATTCGCGTAAGCAGGAATCATCAGCTCTGTGATGGTAGTTTGGGAGACCCTTACCGGCTTGGCATCAACTTTTGTCATTTTCGTTTGCTTTCAATTGGTGAAAAGGTAAGAAAAGAAAAACTGTTATTTTAAAGAACCGGCCAGTTTCTTAAATCGTAAGAACATAGCCGTTGCAGTTAGTGTCAACCCCAGCAGGAGTCCCAGCCAAATTCCGATAGCACCCCATCCGAGTACAAACGCGAGTAAATAGCCAAGCGGCAGTCCAATTATCCAATACGATATAAAAATCAATAAAGATGGAATTTTAACGTCTTGCAATCCTCGCAGCGCGCCAATGCATACTACTTGGGCCCCATCGCTCAACTGAAACAATCCCGCGATAACAAGTAATGGACCAGCGATTGCAATAACCTCGGCATCGTGAACATACAATAGTGGTAGAAAATTTCTCCCCACAATAAAAAAAATCGCCCAAGCCGTCATGATCAATAATGCAACGCCTAGAAGAGAGTAAGCCGATTGACGCAGGTTGCTAAAATCTTTCTTGCCCAAAAAATGGCTAACACGTATGGTGGCGGCTGCCGCCAGGCCTGAAGTAGTCATGTAACTTATGGTGGCTAAGTTGATCGCAATTTGATGGGCCGCCAGCGCTTGCGTTCCTAGCCATCCCATCATCACTAAAGAGAAATCAAAGGCCGCTACTTCGAAAATAAATTGCATGCCAGCTGGTATTCCGATATGCAACATTTTGTTGAGTAGCGCCTTAGAATAGTTGCCAATTGAAAATCCATTTCTGAATTTTTTGAAACGCGGTGCAAGATATACGTAGCCCGCAAAAACGACAGCCATTAAAATTCGTGAGGTCAATGTGGCATATCCTGCTCCATTTAAACCCAGTGCCGGAAAGCCACCATGCCCGTAAATCAATAAATAATTTAGTCCAATGTTAACCACATTTGCGGTGATCACAATAATCATCGCGATGCGTGTCAGCGATAAGCCTTCTGTAAATTGACGAAAAGTCTGAAACACCAGAATGGGAATCAGCGAGAACGTAATAATGCTTAGATAAGGGATAGAAAGAACAACTACTTCTGGTGGTTGATTGATGTGGTAGAGCACATTCATCCCAATCAACACAATGACGACTAGAATCAAGCTATTACAAAGGTTGATCAATAGTCCATGTTTTAATATTGAAGCAATTTTGGTGTCATCTCTTTCTCCGTCTGCGGTTGAAACCAATGGAGTGATCGCGTAAGAAACACCGATGCCGAAAAGTAACAGAAAATTGAAAGCCACGTTGGCCAACCCAGCTCCTGCCAGGTTTGCAGCACCCAAATTGCCGACCATTATATTGTCTGCAACTCCCATTGTCACGTGCCCCAATTGACTGAGCATAACAGGGTAGGCGAGATGAAGGCCTTCTTTGGCGTGCTTTTTATAATTTTTTAATTCCATCTAGTTTGTCGATAGTCAATAGTCGATAGTCCATGGTCGATCGACCATGAATTTTTTAGAGATTTAATTCCCTGGCCACTCTCAAAATACCCATCACACTTAAGCTGTCCGTAATTTTGCCATCTAGTACCATTTGTAGTGCTTCTGAAAAAGGCAATTTTCTCACTTTCAAATCTGCTTCTGTATCTTCAAGTGCCGCCATTCCATAGGTCAACTCTTCTGCAAGAAAAACAAATCCCTCTTCATCGGAGACTGAATTCGACAAATGGGTTCGCACCATTGGTGTCCATTTTTTTGCGGTGATGCCTGTTTCTTCTTTTAGTTCGCGTTGAGCAGATTCCAACGGGTTGGCTTCGAGTGAACCACCACCTTCCGGTATTTCCCAGCTCCATTCATTTAATGGATAACGAAATTGACCGACCAGCCAGGTATTCCTTTTTTCATCCAGTGCAACAATGCCAATCGCTTTGTTCTTAAAATGTACCTTTCCATAAATGCCTTTGCCACCAGCAGGATTTAATACCTGATGCTCCTCAACTTTAATCCACGGGTTTTCGTAGATTTTTTCAGCGGAAAGTGTTGTCCATGTGTTTTTGTTTTTCTTGTCCACAAAGGTTTATTTGTAAAGACACAAAAGTGTTGATATGAGAAGGATTTACCAAAAGGTAGTATCTTTGATATTGAATTAATTGTATGGAATATTCCCATCCCGACTTTCCTCGGATAGCTGTCAATCCCGAGATTTGCTTTGGCAAACCTCGAGTAAAGGGAACCCGTATGCCGGTAGCTTCCATCTTAGCATATTTGGCCGGAGGCATGACCATAGAAGCTTTTTTGAATGAGTTTCATTGGATAACAAAGGAAGATGTCTTAGAGGCAATGGCGTTTGCATCGGCAATGATGCAAGATACTTTTTTGCCGCTAGAGAAGAGTTCATGAAATTCTTATTGAATGAAAACATAGCGCCTTCACTTTCTGAACTACTGAGTTCCATTGGCTGGCAATCTACTCACGTAACATTTATCGGGCTAAAAGGAGAACCTGACTCAAAAATAGTTGAGTATTGCGCGTTGAATGACTACATTATTTTAACCCATGACTTAGACTACGGTAGAATTGTCTCTTTATCTGGAAAGCGAAGCCCTTCAGTATTAACTTTTCGTTTAGAGAAGATATCCATTGAAGAGCTCTTTTTGTTAACCAAGAATAATCAAATTCAGATAACCCATTATCTTTCTCAAGGTGCTCTCCTCACTATTGATGGAGAAAAATTTCGATTTCGATTACTTCCTGTTGAAAGAAAATAATGCTTCGCTCCTCGTTCACTAAAGACCTTGTAGAAGCCGGTTGCGATGAGGTGGGCCGTGGCTGTTTGGCAGGACCAGTTGTGGCTGCCGCTGTTATTCTCCCTAAGAAATATAAACACAAGTTATTGACAGACTCAAAGCAGTTAAAGAAAAAGGACCGAGAGCAATTGCAAGAAGAAATCAAAGGTGCCGCGTTAGCTTGGGCAGTGGCAGAAGTCAGCCATGAGGAAATTGATGAAATCAATATTTTGAATGCGTCTTTTAAGGCCATGCATCTTGCCTTAGACCAACTAGAGGTGGTACCCGAATTTTTGTTGATCGATGGAAATCGCTTTACTACTTACCGGGAAATAGAACATCAATGCATCGTGAAAGGCGACAGTAAATATCTATCAATTGCGGCCGCTTCGATTCTTGCTAAGACATATAGAGATAAATTAATGGCAGAACTTTCTGATCAATATCCGGGTTACGGTTGGGAAAGCAATATGGGCTACCCCACCATACAACATCGAAATGGAATCCGTTTATTGGGGATCACCCCTTATCACCGGAGATCGTTTCAGCTGTTACCCGCTCAATTGGAATTATTCTAGAATGAGTCTATAGATACGATGTGCCTGATTTTTATTTCCGTCAACCAACATCCGGATTATAAGTTAATAGTTGCCGCCAACAGAGACGAATTTTACAATCGTAAGACTGCTCCCGCTACGTTTTGGCGAGATCAACCTAGTATTCTAGGCGGACGCGATTTGGAAGCAAATGGTACCTGGTTGGCGATGACAAAAACGGGCAGGATTAGTATGGTCACAAACTATCGCGATCCGCACAATATCAACCCTATTGCACCATCCAGAGGGCAACTCGTCAGTGACTATTTGGCGGGTGAAATGGATCCGCATTTGTACTTGAAGCAAGTTGAGCTCGTAGGAAAAACATATAATGGTTTCAATCTCATTGCCGGAAATTGCAACGATCTTTATTACTATTCGAATTATAGCGGGAGTCCGGAAAAAATTGAGCGAGGGATACACGGATTAAGTAATCATTTGCTGGATACACCCTGGCCCAAAGTGGAAAGAGGTAAAGAAAAATGGAACGCACTACTGGCTCAACCTAAGCTAAAGGCGGCTGAACTATTTGATTTTCTGTTGGACGAACAACGAGCACCAGATCAACAATTACCGGAAACGGGAATTGGTTTAGATCGGGAGCGGGCGCTTTCATCCATGTTTATCAAAACGAATGGGTATGGCACCCGTTGTTCAACGGTTATTTTGATCGATCATCAAAACAGGGTGGAATTCACAGAGCGAGTGTACAATCTGGCCACCTTTCAGCATGAGGATCGGACGTTTAGTTTTGAAATCAATGGTCGCCAACGGTAACCTTTCCGCCTCTCAACCGTCTTAAAACCAGTATTTGGGAAATTAAATGAATTTTTTAGCTCAATTTTGCCTTGATTTGAAACCAAAAGGCGTTTGATCAGTTCAATAGAACTTTAAGCTAACCGGTAACATCCAATAGAAGAGACACATGAGTAAAATTATCGAAACTCGCGAAATATCGAAAGTTTATAAAATGGGCGACAATATTGTAAACGCCCTCCAGTCGATTTCAATTTCAATAGATAAGGGAGAGTATGTGGCATTTATGGGCCCTTCTGGTTCAGGTAAGTCTACCTTGATGAATATTGTCGGTTGCTTGGATTCGCCTACGAGCGGTACGTATAGGCTTAATAGTCAAGAAGTAAGTGAGATGACCGAAAATGAGTTGGCAGCGATTCGTAACAAGGAAATAGGATTTGTATTTCAGACATTTAACCTTTTGCCAAGAGCCTCTGCACTTGAAAACGTGGCACTTCCGTTGATTTATGCTGGGTATAGCAAGGACGAACGCGAAGAAATTGCGATGAGCGCTTTGGAAAGTGTGAATTTGGGAGATCGCTACCACCATAAGCCCAATGAACTTTCGGGTGGTCAGCGTCAACGGGTCGCAATCGCACGTGCATTAGTCAACAATCCCTCTATCATTCTTGCAGACGAACCCACTGGTAACCTGGATACCAAAACTTCCTATGACATCATGAATCTTTTTCAGGATTTGCATGATAAAGGCAATACCATCATCCTCGTTACGCATGAGGATGATATCGCACATTATTCCCATCGTATCATCCGTTTGCGTGATGGGTTAATCGAGTGGGATCGCAAAAATGAAAAAGTGACGCGAAACCCGGCTTCTGTGGCAGTCGCACACTAAGAATCATCTTTTAGGTTACTCCAAATATCCCTTTACAGAAGTCAGCTTTTTGTTGATTATTCTGATGTTTGATCTTTCGCCTTTTATCTTCGAACTTTGAGGGATGAAGATTTACACTAAGACGGGCGATGATGGAACCACTTCATTATTCGGAGGCAAAAGAGTATCCAAAGCAGACTTGCGCATTGATACCTATGGCACTGTTGATGAATTAAACTCTTATATCGGCCTTGTTCGAGACCAAGAAGTCAATCAAAAGAGAAAAGAAGTTTTAGTTGAGGTTCAAGATCGACTCTTCACCATTGGTTCAATTTTAGCTACAGAGCCAGGCAATACCAAAGTAAAAATACCTTCTCTACAAGAGCAGGATGTTCTTTTCCTTGAGCAAGAGATGGACAAGATGGATAGCGAACTTCCGCCCATGCGGTTTTTTGTTTTGCCCGGTGGGCATCCGTCCGTTTCTTTTGGGCATGTGGCACGCACCGTCTGCCGGAGGGCAGAACGATTAACCATTGCGTTGAATGCACACGAAGTGGTTGAGCCATTAGTCATCAAATACCTCAATCGCCTTTCTGATTACTTGTTTGTGCTATGCCGCATGATGGCACAAGAACTAAGGGTGGAAGAAACTCCTTGGAAGCCGAGGCTGTAGACTTCAAATGAATTTCGGAAATTGTTTTAACTTTATATCATGGGTGATTTTCAAACAGTAAAAGCTAATTCTCCCCGCATGACCGATGCTGAGTTTATCCGCTTTTTTGAGGATAACCCAGACTTGCGCATTGAACGAGACGCCAATAAAGTCATTTACATTATGGCACCTAATTTTACCAGAAGTAGCATAATAAATGGAATCATTATCGCGCAGCTTTCAAAATGGAATTTGAAAAATAAGCTAGGTTTTATTACTGATGCAATGGGTAGTTATTTGTTGCCTGACAATTCATTACGAATGCCAGATGTGGCGTGGATTGCAAAATCATCCTGGAAGAAATTATCGCACGAAGAGCGAAAAAAGTTTGTTAAGCTAGTTCCTGAGTTTGTTGTAGAGGTGAAATCGTCCAGCGATTCGTTGGTTGAATTACACCAGAAAATGAAAATGTATATTGGCAATGGAGTGAAGTTAGGTTGGCTAATAGACCCGGTCAGAGAGAAGGCCTGGATTTATCGGGGCAATGGAGAAATAGAGAATGTCACTGGCTTTGATCGATCGCTTTCTGGGGAAAATGTGTTGAAAGGCTTTACGTTGAAATTGCGTGAACTTCGCATCGATTAGATTATCCCTATTTTTTTTCTTCATCGCTACTTGTGGGTTCTCACAAAAGCAAATGGTTTTCTTGCAAAAAGGAAATGTTATTGGGCGATTTACCGAGGGCGACTATTTTAAATTTAAGTTAAAAGATCAACGGTTGGTGGAAGGGTATATTACAGAGCTAACCGATTTTACCTTGATCACAGCTGCCCTTGACACAATACCTTTTCAACGGATTGCAAAGTTTTCATTGCAAAAGCAAAAAAATAGAAGCTTTACCAAAATACTTGGACGAGCTTTGCTCGTTGGCGGAATCGGCTACATTGCCATCGATCAACTTAATGTTTTGATTGGTACCAACAAAAGTGGTTTTGATGAGGCCAATCAGCGAGCTCTCGGTGTGGCGGGGTTAGGAGCCGTTTTAACTTTTATTAAACCGAAGTATAAGAAGGTGGCTCGCGGTGTATCCATTCGCACCATTAATTACTCATCGCCCTATTATCAATTCAATCGATGAAAGTATATCTCGATTGTTTATTTTTGCTTTTTATTTTAGCACCAACGAGATGACTACTGAACAATTAAAAGACCTAAAAGCCCGTGTTGCCGCCCTCAGGCGGTATCTTTGACTACGACCGTAAAATTGTAGAGATACAAGACGAAGAACGTATCACTCACCAAGCCGATTTTTGGAATAAGCCCAAAGAGGCGGAAGTAATCCTAAAAAATATCAGATCTAAAAAGATTTGGACAGATGCGTATGCCCAAGTCAATAAGCTGGTGGAGGATTTGGAAGTATTAAATGAGTTTCACGAAGCAGGCGATGTGAGTGAAGAAGAATTGGATGTTGAGTTTCCCAAGGTAGCCAAAGCTGTGGAGGAACTGGAGTTCAAAAAAATGCTTAGCCAGGAAGAGGATCAGTTGAGTGCGGTGCTAGAGATCAATCCTGGTGCAGGTGGAACGGAAAGCAATGATTGGGCAGATATGATCAACCGCATGTACATCATGTGGGGAGAAAAGAATGGATACAAAGTTTCTCAAATTGATTATCAGTCGGGTGAAGTAGCGGGTATTAAGTCGGCTACGTTAGAGATTGAAGGCCCCTTTGCCTATGGAAAATTGAAATCGGAAATAGGTGTTCATCGGTTGGTGCGCATTTCTCCATTTGATTCTAACCAACGGAGACACACTTCATTTGCTTCTGTTTTTGTTTATCCCAAAGTAGACGACACCATTCAGATTGAAGTGAACCCTGCCGATATTGAAATACAAACATCGCGCTCGGGTGGCGCGGGTGGGCAGAACGTTAACAAAGTAGAAACCAAGGTACAGCTTACACACAAGCCATCAGGAATTGTAATTGTGTGCCAGGTGGAGCGAAGTCAGCACGCCAATCGCGAACGCGCCATGCAAATGTTGAAATCAAAATTGTACCAGCGCGAAATGGAAAAGCGCAACGCAGCACGCGATAAAGTGGAGGCTGGAAAGATGAAGATTGATTTTGGTTCGCAAATTAGAAACTACGTGCTGCATCCGTATAAATTGGTAAAAGATGCAAGGACAGGCGTGGAGAGTCACGATGCGCAGGGTGTGCTCGATGGTGACCTCGATGATTTTATTAAAGCATATTTATTAGAAGGCCAGGAGGCGGCAACAAAGAATGAATCCTAAGCCAGCTTCACACGCCTACTCATCACAGTTTTGGTTTTTGTGTATCAGCGCTGTGCTGTTTTTTGCCAGCTTTAACATGCTCATTCCGGAATTGCCGGATTTTCTGAGCAATCTTGGAGGAGCAGACTACAAAGGATTTATCATTTCTTTATTTACGCTCACTGCGATGTTGTCTCGCCCGTTCAGCGGCAAACTAACTGATCGGTGGGGGAGGAAGCCTGTGATGTTAGTGGGAAGCGTGGTTTGTTTGATCTGTAGTTTTTTATACCCCGTTCTTACCTCTGTTGCGGGATTTCTTTTGTTACGACTTGTTCATGGTTTTTCAACAGGTTTTTCACCTACAGGAGTTGCCGCCTACATCACTGACACCATTCCATCTAACAAAAGGGGCGAAGCCATGGGATGGATTGGGACGGCAGGAGCTGTGGGGATGGCAGGTGGCCCGGCCATTGGTGGCGCGGTTGCAAATAATTTTGGTATCTCGGTTATGTTTTATGTGTCTTCTCTTTTTGCGTTTCTATCAATCGTTATTATGATGCAAGTAAGAGAGACATTGAAAGAAAAAAAGAAAGTGGCATTGGATGTTTTAAAAGTATCCAGAAAGGATATCTTCGAACCTAGCGTTTTTGCTCCTGCTTTAGTTATGCTATTGACTGCTTATTCCTATGGAACGGCCTTTACGTTACTTCCCGATTTTGGATCTGCAATGGGAATCAAGAACAAAGGTCTTCTGTTTACTTTTTTAACCGTTTCTAGCTTAATCATTCGTTTGGTGGCGGGCAAAGCGTCTGATCGGTATGGTCGGGTGGCGGTGTTAAAATTGTCAATTCCCCTTATGCTAATCGCGATGCTCACATTTGGATTGGCTAACAATGCAACGCTACTGATTATTGGCGCCATCTTGTACGGATTAGCGCAGGGATCTACGTCACCAACACTATTGGCATGGGCAACCGACTTGTGCGATGAAGAACATAGAGGCCGGGGCATTGCTTCTTTTTATATCTTTATGGAAATGGGTATCGGTCTGGGCGCACTTGTTTCATCATTTATTTATGGCAATGATACAAGGCATTTTTTCATCACCTTTAGCGTCTGTGCTGCTTTGTGTGGTGTAGCCCTCTTATTTTTAGGTATGCGAAAAAAGAGAACATATGCAAATTAGAAGAGACCTACCTGTTTTTGTTTTTGCGTTGGGTGCAAGTGCAGAATTGGGGACAGCTATTTTCGACTATCCGGGACACTCCGTAGTTTTCAAGCCACTGATCATGATCGGATTGATGGCACATTATTGGGTGATGTCGCCCGCGCGATCGCGTTTGTTTTTGGTCGCTTTGTTTTTTTGTTGGTTGGGTGATGTTTTTTTAATCTTTCAATCGACTGATCCACTATTTTTCATTGGTGGCTTGGCTAGTTTTTTGGTGGGTCACATTGTGTACATCTTTTGTTATCGTCAACTGCAGATAATCCCGTCATCAAAAGAGCTCTTAGGCTCGCAGAAAGTCCGCTTTGCTTTTCCGATTATTCTGGCAGGTACCGGATTGGTTACTATTCTTTATCCGTTATTGGGTGCTTTGCGAATACCGGTGATGATTTATGCATTGGCTATTACCCTGATGGCGTTGACAGCTTTGTTTCGATATGGGCGAACAAATTCCACTAGTTTCCTTTTGATATTTATTGGTGCTGTACTATTTATGGTTTCTGATTCGCTACTCGCAATTAACAAATTTCATCACGCGTTTTCTGCTGCGGGTGCGCTCGTTATGCTAACGTATAGTGTCGCTCAGTTTCTGATTGTAGAAGGTGCACTGGCACACGAAAAGAAAGGCGATTAGTAGTCGTATGATTTTACACGATCATCGTCTTTGAGCCACGTATTGAAATGGTCGAGCTTTTTTTCTTTTCCAAAGACATCATAGACTAGAACAAATTGGGATACCTCTTTTAAGTCGCGTTTTTTCTTGAAGCCCAAATCTAATTTTTTCAAGTGATCTTCAAGATGTTTTTCAAAGTCACCCTTGGGCGCGATGGTTAGTTTATAGCTGCGCGACTGGTGCCAACGTTCAATTACAGTCTGAATTTTTTCTAAAGCAGTCAATACGATTAACACAACCACGGAACTTACAACGGCAATAAAGTACTCGCCCGCTCCTACGGCCATCCCGAGCGCTGCTGAAATCCATATTGTTGTCGCGGTAGTTATCCCAGTAATGGTCATGCCATCTTTAAATATCACACCCGCTCCGAGAAAGCCAACTCCCGTCACGAGTGTGGAGGCGATGCGGTCGGGTGTGTCTCCCCCGAGTACCATTGAAAGTTCTGTGAAAATAGTAGAACCCAAACAGATCATGATCATGGTTCGTAGTCCTGCAGCCTTGCTTCTGTATTCCCTTTCCAGGCCGATGGCCGTTCCAATGCAAAAGGACAGCAATAGTCGCAAACCCATTTCAACATCTACGTTCACATCCATAATTCTTTTTTATTAGGAAATGTAGTCACTAATATCTAAAACAAAAAAAGCGGAGGTTCTCACCCCCGCTCGCTTTGAAATACAATAGGTATCTATGTTACATTTTTCTCACTTTCCCACTTCCAGAAGAGTTACCCCGCACGTGATTCGGATTTCCCTTGTAGCTGACAGTTCCGCTGCCTGAAATATTGGCGTCCAACTCGCTCTTCACATTGATTTCTACATCGCCTGATCCGGAGATGCGTATATCACATTTGTCCTGACTTGTCCCTTTTAGTGCGGAGAGAATATGCGATTGGTCATTTCGATCATTTTAGGACTTGGTTTGGCCTTAATGGTGACGATTTTCTGAGTTGCGTGGTTTAGTATTTCTCCTTCAACCACCTTTTTGGACTCGT
>JAJTGQ010000143.1 GCA_021299455.1 Flammeovirgaceae bacterium
ATCCCGCAGCCCACCCTCACGGCTTGCTCAAAACTTATTTCTGTGCTTTCCATATAATTTTAGGTGGCCTAAATGGCCAACTAAAATTAGCAAAATTCATCTTCGTTCGGGTGTGCTAGTCGCTCATGGAGATTTCATGTGTTTATAAACGTCTTTTAGCGGTCACATGGAATGGCCTAGATCACCATGCGGATGCTGTCAAGCTTCTCAAGGGCCATTTCATACTACATCGAATGCGCGGGCGAAGTTAGGGAAATTTACGATGTGCGAATTACGAAATACGATTCGTAGCTTTGCCGGTAAATTAAAGATCATTGCTATGTACAAAACGCTCCAACCCGTTCTTGAAAAAGAGTTAAATACGATTCGTGAAGCCGGACTATTTAAGAAGGAACGCATAATCACCACGCCACAGGCCGCAGACATCAAAACCACAGATGGCCGTGAAGTCGTTAATTTTTGCGCAAATAATTACTTGGGTTTATCCTCACATCCTCGAGTGATTGAGGCTGCCAAAAGAGCTATTGATACACACGGTTTTGGGATGTCTTCTGTTCGGTTTATTTGTGGCACACAAGACATCCACAAAGAGTTGGAGAAAAAGATTTCTGAATTTTTAGGTACCGAAGATACCATTTTGTACGCAGCTGCTTTTGACGCCAATGGCGGGGTATTCGAACCACTATTTGGCGAACAAGATGCAATTATCTCCGATGAATTGAACCATGCGTCTATCATTGACGGGGTGCGCCTTTGCAAAGCAATGCGCTACCGCTACAAACATAATGACATGAGCGATTTAAAAGCACAGTTGGAGGATGCGCGGAAAGCTGGCGCCAAACAAATTATCATTGTAACAGATGGCGCTTTCTCCATGGATGGCACGATTGCACAACTTGACAAGATTTGTGATCTGGCTGATCAGTTTGAGGCGCTCGTGATGACGGATGAATGCCACTCTTCAGGATTTATTGGAAAAACCGGGCGTGGTGTACCTGAATATTGTGGTGTGATGGATCGCGTTGATGTAATTACCGGTACCCTTGGAAAAGCATTGGGTGGCGCGTCAGGCGGATTCACTTCAGGCAAAAAAGAAATCATTGAACTACTTCGTCAACGGTCCAGGCCATACCTTTTCTCCAACACACTAGCTCCATCAATCGTGGGCGCATCGATCGAAGTTTTTAACATGCTATCTGAAACTACAGCTTTGCGGGATAAACTGGAGTCTAATACGAAATACTTTCGCGAGGCGATGACCAATGCCGGATTCGATATTAAACCCGGTGTTCATCCCATCGTTCCGATAATGTTGTATGAAGCACCGCTAGCGCAAAAATTTGCAGAGAGATTATTGGAGAAAGGCATTTACGTCATTGGATTCTTTTTTCCAGTGGTTGCGAAAGGGAAGGCAAGAATTCGGGTTCAGATTTCGGCTGGTCACGAAAAACATCATCTCGATAAAGCCATCAAAGCATTCACAGAAGTTGGGCAAGAACTTGGTGTTTTAAAGTAGTTAGCCAATAGCCCTTGCTTATGGCTTGGCTAAGTTGGGCAATCAATTAATCTTTTACCTCCTGTGGCTCTGTGGGCTCCGGTTCCGTAACCACTTCTTCCCATGTCTTCGGTTCCGAGTTATGTAAATACTCAAGTACTTTTTGCTCGACTTGTTTCAGCTTCAACCCCCTAATGTATTTTCCGTTGCGAGCCAAAATCAATCGTCCTGTCTCTTCTGAAATAGCCATCACCAATGTATCCGTAGCTTCGCTCATTCCAATGGCAGAGCGGTGCCTCAATCCAAAATGTGAGGGCAAATGATCATTTTCACTAACGGGTAGTACACAACGCGCTGCTTTAATTCGTCCTTGATAAATTATGGCTGCGCCATCATGCAAAGGGCTGTGTTTATTAAATATCGACAAGAGGAGTCTTTTGTTTACCACCGCACCTAATGGGTCACCTGTTTCCGCGTAAAATTTTAACTCCATGTCGCGGGAGAAAACAATAAGTGCCCCGGTCCGCGTAGCTTTCAATGTTTTTACGGCTTCTATCAATTGGTGCACATCGAAATCGTCATGATGATCGCTGCGCCAATTGGCCAGTGTTTTCAAAATACTCCCACGGTTGATTTCTGTTGTTCGGCCTATCAGCAATAAAAATTTTCGAATCTCCGGCTGAAATAGAATAATCATGGCCAACACGCCCACGCCCATAAACTGCCCCAGTATGGTGGCCAGTAATTCCATCTGCGCAGCGCGAACAATCAGGTAGACCAGATAAAGGGCTAATATGCCCAGGAAAATGTTTACTGCAATGCTTCCTCTAATCAGCTTGTAAATTTGGTACAGTAGAATAGCCACCAGGCCAACGTCTACCACATCCACCCAACTAATGTCTAAAAAACCGATTTTGTAAGCGAGTAGCATCAAAGGCAAAGTTAAGGAAATAGGGTCAATGGTCGATAGTCGATGGCCATTGGCTACCGTTCCATGGACTATCGACCATAGACCCTACTCGCAAGTTTTACCACCTCTACAGCTTCTTTCACATCATGCACTCGCAAAACGCTTGCGCCTTTCATCAATGCTATTGAGTGAAGTGCCGTTGTGCCATTTAGCGCGTTCCCAGCGGTTGTGTCAAGTGTTCGCCAAATCATCGACTTTCTAGATAGCCCCACAACTAGTGGCTTGCCCAGTACTTGCAAGTGATCCAGGTGACCGAGCAATTCAAAATTCTGTTCAATCGTTTTAGCAAACCCAAAACCTGGATCGATTAATACATCTTTGATGCCGGCCTGGTGGAATCGGCTTATCTTTTCTTGGAAGTAGGTGACAACTTCATGCAAAAGATCTTGGTATTGGGCATGCTGCTTCATCGTCTGAGGATTCCCTTTCATGTGCATGGCCAGAAAAGGAACTTTCATTGCTGCTACCGTAGGCACCATCTCAACGTCCAATTCTCCGGCAGAAATATCATTCACGAGCGATGCGCCCGCTTCTACGGCTCGCTTTGCCACGATAGATCGGAAGGTATCAATTGAAACGATTGCCTCAGGAAATTGTTTTGAAATCAACTCGATGGTCGGAATCACTCGTTGGATTTCTTCGTCAATTGAGATATCCATAGCACCCGGACGGGACGAATACCCGCCCACGTCAATAAAATCAGCTCCGTCCACGAGCATTTTCTCTGCCTTATTCAAAATTGAGGTGGGTGATTGATAGCGGCTGCCATCAAAGAAACTATCGGGTGTTACATTCAGTATGCCCATTATCTTAGGCACGAACAAGTCAGTTAGCCTGCCCTGAATATTCAGTGTTTTGTTGATTGAAAATAATTTACTTTGCATGTCTTACTGCTAGCTATGAACGAAAAAACCATGCACGAATATAAAGAGGTGATGGCCACCTGCAAAACGCTGTTTGCCAAAAAGACCCACGACTACGGCACAGCCTGGCGCATTTTGAGACTGCCCTCCATCACCGACCAAATTTACATCAAAGCCCAACGGATTCGCAGTATTCAAGACAAAGGAGTACAAAAGGTAGAAGATCCAATCAAAGACGAATTCATTGGGATAATTAATTACTGTCTCATTGCGTTAATTCAAATCCGCTTGAAGGAGTCAGGTAAACTCGACTTAACTTTTGCTGAATTGGAGCCACTTTATGATGCAGCGGCAGAAGAGACATTTCATTTGCTGCAAAACAAAAATCACGACTATGACGAAGCATGGCGCGAAATGCGTGTGAGTTCGATGACTGACATTGTGCTAATGAAACTTCTACGTGTGAAGCAAATAGAAGACAACCAAGGCAAGACACTGGCGAGTGAAGGCATTCACGCCAACTACCAGGATATGATCAACTACGCGGTGTTTTGTATGGTTAAGTTGAAGGGTAGTTGATTTTTTGATTTTTCTTTTGGAAACTCCCATCAACAATATCGACCACGAAAACCTAATCCGCATCACTCAAACAGATGCCGATCCGGTAGAAGTGCAATCTTTTATTGATTCCTTTCTGTTAAGCCCGCAGTTTCAACGCTTGCAGGTTTTTTCCAATCAGGCCATTCGCATTTTGGATACTTCCACAATGAAGTATTTGTATATCAGCGAAAGCAATTATGACCTCACCGGCTACAGCCCTCAGGAGATAGGAGTAGGCGGCCTCAAAATAGCTTACAAGATTATGCACCTGGTGGACACAGTAAGGCTGTTCAAAGCAACTTTGAAAGTAAAATCACTGCTCAAGAAGTTAACGCCAGAAGAAAAAATGCGTGCGCGTTTTTCCTTTGACGCCCGTTTCACCTGCAAAGATGGAACTCGCAAGAAAGTATTACAGAACTGCCATATTCTAAAACTCAACCAATCGGGAGATCCACTCATTCTGCTATTTGCCTCCACCGATATCAGCGACTATAAGTCAGACACGAGGATGAATTATTCCCTTTCGATGTACGACCCGGGAAATGGGTTTACTTCTATCTTGAAAGATTCATTTGCGGAAGAGGATTGTCCGCTTTCCCTCCGGGAATTAGAAGTATTGAACCAAACGGCCAGCGGTTTCTCTACCAAAGAAATAGCTGATAAACTTATACTCAGCCAGGAAACTGTGAAAACCCATCGGAGAAACATGCTACAAAAAGTGAACGCAAAAAACACCGTGGAAATGGTGCGGCTGGCAATCGCGAATAATTGGATTTGAACGGCCTTATTACCAAGAGGAGCAAATGTGGATTGCACGAACAACTTGATTACCCACCTGCTTGTTTGAACTATGGCCAAAAAAAAAGCCCTGCCACCCAAAATGAGCAACAGGGATTTCTTTATGCGAGAGACATTTATCACATATGTTTCACCACTTCCTCACCAAACTCAGAGCACTTCAATAAAGTGGCACCTTCCATTTGGCGGTGGAAATCGTACGTAACTCGTTTGGAAGCAATAGCTCCATCCAGGCCTTTGACAATCATATCTGCTACTTCCTGCCAACCCATGTACTCAAACATCATCACACCAGAAAGAATGATCGAGCCTGGATTCACTTTATCTTGACCCGCATACTTGGGTGCAGTGCCATGCGTAGCTTCAAAAATAGCATGCCCACTCAGGTAATTTACATTGCCACCAGGTGCGATGCCGATACCACCCACAATGGCCGCCAACGCATCGGAAATATAATCACCATTCAAATTCAATGTAGCCACTACAGAGTACTCATCGGGGCGCAGTAAGATCTGTTGTAAAAACGCATCAGCAATGGCATCCTTAATAATCAACTTATGCCCGCCCGTATTGATCTCCATCCAAGGGCCTCCATCAATCTCCACCGCGCCAAATTCACTTTTTGCTAGTGCATAGCCCCAATCGCGAAAACCACCTTCCGTGAACTTCATAATGTTGCCTTTGTGCACCAAGGTCATATTTGGCTTCTTTTGAGCGATGGCATATTGAATAGCCGATCGTACTAACCGCTCGGTACCTTCTTTGGATACGGGCTTGATGCCAATGCCAGAAGTATCTGGGAAACGAATTTTCTTGTATTGCTTTGAAAAATTCTCTTTAAAGAAGGTCATGAACTTCTTGTTGTCATCACTGCCCTGCTGGAACTCAATGCCGGCATAAATGTCTTCCGTATTCTCGCGGAAAATGACCATGTCGGTTTTGTGTGGTTCTTTCACCGGAGAGGGAACTCCTTTAAACCAACGTACAGGGCGCACACAAGCAAACAAATCCAACTCTTGGCGCAGAGCAACATTGAGTGAACGAATTCCCCCACCTACTGGTGTTGTCAAGGGGCCTTTTATTCCCACCAAGTATTCACGAAAAACGGTGAGGGTTTCCTCGGGCATCCAATTACCGGTTTGGTTAAACGCCTTTTCGCCCGCAAGTACTTCTTTCCAAGTAATTTTTCTTTTGCCGTTGTAGGCCTTTTGAACAGCCGAGTCAAAAACATGTTTTGCGGCTGGCCATATATCTATACCCGTACCATCGCCCTCAATAAAGGGTAACGTAGGGTTATCGGGCACATTTAATTTTCCGTTGTTGATGGTAATTTTTTGATCGCTCATGGTAATACTTTTTGGGCTAAATAAGTTATATTGACAATCACAAAGCTGATGGATCAGGTTTGGATGCGAAAATTAAAAAATAATGCCCACTTATTGAGATTATTTTGGGCTGAACTATCAATTAAATTGAATATGAAAGTAAACCTCGCAGCTTTTTCGCTCTTTTTCTTTCTAACCAGACTCAATCTTTACAGCCAACCTTGCCTCACACCCGAAGAAAAGAAATTATATGAATTGATTATGCAGTATAGAAAAACCAGAAAACTGCCCCCCATTCCTGTGTCGGCCAAATTAACCCAAGTCGCAAAGGCACACGTTCAGGATTTAAACAAAAACTATAAGGACGATAACAAATGTAACATGCATAGTTGGTCAAAAAAGGGGGATTGGTCACCCTGTTGCTATACTGATGATCATGCACAAGCAGCCTGCATGTGGAATAAACCCAAAGAAATCGCGGGCTATGAAGGCAATGGATTTGAGATCGCTCACTGGAGTTCGGCTGGCGTTAATGCGACAACTTCGCTGTCGGGATGGCAAGGAAGTGCCGGGCACAATGCTGTGATCATAAATTCCGGAATTTGGAAAGACATGCAATGGAAAGCGATTGGAATTGGGTTGGATGTTGAGTACAGTGTGGTATGGTTTGGGGCAGAGTCAGATGTTGAGACGGCTGTTTCTTGTAACTAATACTTTTCCTCCTGGTTAGGAAATTCCTTCGCCTTTACATCGGAAACATAATGTTGCACTGCATCTGATACAATGGTGTTCAAGTCGGCATACCGTCTTAAAAATCGCGGCTTAAACTCTGTTGTAATACCCAACATATCCTGCATCACCAATACCTGACCATCTACATCGGGGCCGGCCCCAATACCAATGACGGGTATGTCTAATTGATTGGAAACTTTTTTTGCCAGCTCGGCCGGGATTTTTTCGAGCACCAAACCAAAGCATCCACACTCTTGCAAGAGAAGGGCGTCCTCGATCAATTTGTTTGCCTCTGTTTCTTCTTTGGCACGCACCGAATAGGTTCCAAATTTATAAATCGATTGTGGCGTCAACCCCAAATGCCCCATTACCGGAACACCTGCACTTAAAATACGAAGGATAGAATCTTTTACTTCACTGCCGCCTTCAATTTTCACGGCATGCCCACCCGATTCTTTCATGATGCGAATGGACGAACGAAGCGCTTCACCCGAACTACCCTGGTAATAGCCAAAAGGAATATCTACCACCACCAAGGACCGTTTCACTGCCTTTACCACGGATGAAGCATGGTAAATCATTTGGTCGAGTGTGATCGGCAAGGTTGTTTCATTGCCGGCCATCACATTCGATGCCGAGTCGCCCACCAATATGATATCGACACCTGCTGCATCGATAATTTTGGCCATGCTGTAATCGTAGGCGGTGAGCATTGCAATTTTCTCGCCCCGCTTTTTCATTTCTTGAAGCTGGTGAGTAGTGATCTTCTTCAATTCTGTTTTCCTATGGAGAGACAATTGATTTACGATTTAAGATGTACAGTTTTAAAATTAGCATTTGAAAATCTTCGTGCTTCAATCAATGTAAATAGACGGATGATTTCTTTCCCAAAAAAACTTCCACATGATCTTTCAGGGTCGTGGACAGTTCATAGCCGGCATAGGTGGGTAGTATGGGAAACAACTTGTGGCTTCGGTTGACTAACACCGCTACTTCAATTTTTTTTACGCCTACTTCAAAGAATGGCTTCATGGCATATGCTAATGTCCGGCCGGTATTCAAGACATCGTCCACCAACAAGACGCATTTCTTCTTAAACTCCTTTTCGATCTTATCAATCTTTACCTCCGATTGCCCTAACGAAAACTTATCCAGAGAAACTTTGGCAATGATTACCTCTATGGATGAAATCGCTGCCAATTCTTTTCCAAGTATTTTCGCCAATAAGTAGCCCTGCCCGTCAATGCCAGCTAATACAATGGACTTTTCTTTGAAATTGTTCTCGTAAATTTCATAGGCCATTCGCTTGATCTTCTGATTGATCTGTTGATCATTCAGAATTAACGATTTTTCTGCCACTTCTGCACTCATGGTAAGGGAACTGATTTGCTATCTTTAAAAGTTGAAAGGATGATTGTGGATTGCAGGCTGTCTACCACTTCAATATTTGAGAGTTTTTCCAACATCAAATTTTGATAGGCAGGAATATCTGACGCTACCACCTTCAAAATAAAATCATATTGCCCTGTTACATGGTGACATTCTATCACCTCAGGGATTTCTTTTATTTCTTTGATGAATCGATTAATGTTGTCTTTGTTGTGGCCCTTCAATGAAGCCGTCACAAACGTGCATACCCCCAATCCGATACTAGCCATATCAACTAGAGCGTGGTAGCTCTTGATAACACCTGTATTCTCTAATTTTTTCACGCGTTCCAACGTAGGTGCCGGAGAAAGCCCAATGTCTTGTGCTAACTGCGCATTTGTGATGTTGGAATTAGCCTGAAGGATCTCTACAATCTTCCGGTCGGTGGCATCTAGTTTTACTTTCATCTATTGAAACTTTTTAATTTGGGGGATGGTTGAATGATCATTCCGTTTGGTGTAGAAGAGATTAATGTCCATTTCATGAATTCAATTGCGTTATTTCCGCTAACAAATATTATTAATAAATAATTAAGAATTACCGTAGGAACTTCAAATTTATCTTAAAAAGTTAATGATTTATTTGGCTAACACTAAATCAATTGCCTAAAACGACCAAACTGAAAGTCCGGTCATTCGTGCGGTCGCGAAAGCGAATAAAATAGGTGCCTGACAGCAAGGTAGATGTATTGATCACAAGCCTGTTTAAGCCAGGATTTATGGATGAAATGGTTTGCTGAAACGAAACAGCGCCCGCACTCGTCAAAACTTGAAAAGTTACAGCTGAGCCATCAATACTGATCCAGTCCATATTTAGTTGTTCTCGTGCAGGGTTAGGAAAGGGAGCAAAAAGCACTTCTTCACCTGAAAGCGACAAGCATTTTCGGTTAAGAAACGTGTCTACGTCTCCAGCAACCACTACCTCCGCACACACATACTGATTTGTCTTTGGCACAAGTTTCAGATCGAGCATCTGAGATACTTCCTGATTCGGCTTGATTGCACCTGTTAATTGTTGGGAAACACCTGAACCCCCTGCTACGTCCAGCAAAATGATCGGATTGGTCAACGTGATATTACTTCTGTTCAGCAGCCTGACAACTGGCTGCAGACTGCCTGTCTTTGGGTCCTTCACAAAAAAGAAATCTGTCATTTCCGCATCCACATTGGGAACAACCACGCTGATCGGTTTACTAAGTCGATTCGTGCAACCAAGCGAATTAGAAGCGCTGAGTTCAACGTTGTAGCTACCCAACTCACTAAAGACAAAAGTGGGTGATACTAAAACGGAAGTTGAATTACCCTGATCGCCAAACTTCCACAAGTAGGAATTTGCGCCCGAAGAATTATTGGCAAAAGAAACAGGAAGAGGCGCAGCGCCTGCATCTATAGAAGGCACAAAGTCGGCAACTGGTGGTGAGACAATGCTTACGTTTTTTGAAACCGAATAAACACAACCGGATTGGCGTGTGGAATTCAACTGTACCACGTATGTGCCGGTTGATGAGAACGTGTATTGAACAGGACTGCCACTTCCCGTGCCCTGACTGCCAAATGACCAGGATTTAGAAATGGATGGATCGACCGAAGTAGTTAACTCGGTAAAAACCGTGGGCGAGTTTGCACATGGCGCCTGGACCGAAAAATCGAGCGATGGCACAATGGGCACCACAATATTCTTGCTGGCTTGACCCACACAGTTGTTGTTGCCCGTTACCGTTAGCACAACGGGGAATGTGCCGGAGGCTGGAAAAGTATACTGTGGATTTGCGGTACTGAACGTGTTACTTTGAATTTGCCATAAGCGCGACTTTATACTTCCGGAAGAAATATCTGTAAACTGAGTTGTTTGGTTGACGCATGCGGGTAAGTTAGAAAAACCTGCAACAGGTGAGGGTGAGATAGTAACAGACTTCTGTATAGTATTAGTACAGCCAAAATTTGTAGCCACCGCAAGAGAAACATTATATGTGTTTGCAATGGCATACGTATACGATGGGTTTTTTAAAAAAGATGTTCCATTGGCAGCGTCTCCAAAGCCCCAAGTCCAGTTAGTGATATTGCTGTCTGTTGGCGCTGGTGTTGCGTCAGTAAACTGAGAGGCCGAACCCGCGCACGAGAAAGGAGGTAGGCCGATGGAAAAGTCGGGTTGGGGGGTGGAGTAGATAGATATGGATTTAGTGACCGAGTTTTGGCAACCGGCAGCATTGTTAGCCTGGAGAGTTACATCGTATGAGCCAATGTTGACGTAGGTGTTTGATGCGTTTGACAAAGAGGAGGTATTGCCATCGCCAAAGATCCAGGAATAAGAAGTGACAGAGCCGGAGGTGGTGTTGGTGAAAGAAACGGGTGATGCTTGGCATCCATTGGTGAAAGTGAAATTAGAAAGTGGCCCTGGCAAAACAGTGGTCACATTTTTTATTATTTCATTTTCGCAACCCGGTATCTTGGCTTTCAGCCGAATTTCTTGTGCGGTGGTGGAGGTAAAGGCTTGCGTTAGATTTTGTGTTCCCGCTACCAATGTTCCATTCAATCTCCACTCCCACGTAGGGTTTGAGGCCGTGTCGAAAGTAGATTGATTCGTGAAAACATATTTTTGGTTCGTGCACAAAGGGCTAATAGCAGGAACGGTAAAGTCGGCTGTGGGCAGATTGAAAATCGAAACAATTTTATCTGCCCTGTTTAAGCATCCATTAACATCCTGAACAATGAGGCTTACTGAAAAGTCACCAGTAGACGAATAGGTATGACCGGGTTGCGGAAAAGCACTGGCATTTCCATCTCCAAAATTCCAATTGTACAATGACAACGAGGCCGGCAGCGGAGTAAAAGCGTTGCTTGTGTTAACACATGCGCTTGTGTAATTAAAATCTATAGTAGGTGCCAAAATAGAACTTACGGCAATAGCTTTCGTGGATTCGTCAAATTGACCGAGACCATTGAACGCCCGAAGCGTTACAGCAAAAAGGCCCGCGGTGGTATAAGATACGATCGGACTATTTTGTATTATCACCGGTGAAAAAGTCCCGGGGCAGGTGGCATTTGGAAAACTTATTTTGAATAATTTCGTGGTAGCCCAAGAGGGCGTGAAAGCTCGCCAGCTACTTTTGTCTTTAATCAATTTTATTTTTAAGTTGTTTTCGAGCAACGATAATGTACCAAGTGAGCTACTTGAAGTTGAACTAATAGAGAGATCACTCCCAAGTGAGACACGGACAAGTTCTCCTTGGAGTGTTGAAATCACCAACGTGTAGTTTGAATTGTCTTCACCAATATCGATGCCGTAAGGAGAAAGATTAGCAAGAACAGGTACACTTAAAGAGCTAATACTAGGTATAGAAAAAATGTTTGATCCAAAACTTAATCGATGAAGCGATTTGTTGTTAAAATCAACTGAATATCCATAGTAATTTCCGTTCGATTTTTGAAGGGCTATATCTCCTAAATTCACCGCAAATGGATTTGCAATGCCAGATAAAATGTCCCCCGCGGATGGCAATGCTGTGATAGAGCTAAAGTTGACAACCGAATAGGAGGCGTTTGATGTAAGAACCATTACCCAAGTACTCCCAACTTTTTTCATATCAAAACCACCATTGATTGAACCCGCGCCATTGATTACATATTGCGCTAGTATCGGAGTTGGAGAGCTAGTCGTATTTTTCAGAGAGGTTCCAAAATCTATTCGAGTTACAAGCGATGAGCTTAGGC
Organism: Flammeovirgaceae bacterium; assembly: GCA_021299455.1. Taxonomy (GTDB): domain Bacteria; phylum Bacteroidota; class Bacteroidia; order Cytophagales; family Cyclobacteriaceae; genus ELB16-189. The sequence goes on from JAJTGQ010000143.1 coordinate 11,922, forward strand.
AATAAACGAATCCGTACCAATTACCATTATCTTCTACAATTTTGATATCTGTGGGGAGGTTTGTCTTACCGTTAATGTTCCCCAAATCAACTACGGTAGGAGTGGCATCAACACTTGTACCAAAGTCCAACCTGAGTACTGAATTCGTATTCTGACTCGTGACAAAACCGAACCAATTTGCACCATCGAACACCACATCAATTCCAGTGGTTACGGAGCCTGCCAAATTAGTGATCGAGGTCGCAGATGGGGTAAGGGACAGGTCTCCTTGGCAAAAATCCCACTCGAAGCGCACTGCACCAGTAGAACTGTTGGAGAACAAGGTGCGTTCGTTCAGGCAAACTTGACTTGATGCACCAAAACTTGATTGAGGTTGTTGGCCAAAGGCACTTTGCATTGCCAGCAGAAAAACTAAAAGAAATATCGTCCTCATCATGCAGTTACTAAAGTGTCATAAACTTCTTTGAGCTTTTGTGCTGATGCGTCTAAGCTAAATTTTTTGAAAACGGTAGCCCGTGCATCCTCTGAGAATCTTTTCCGCAACTCTTCTGAGGAAGCCAAAGTCCTCATTGCCTGCGTCATTTCATTAACATCTCTGTTTGTAACAAGCATTCCAGTCTTCATGTGGTCAATGATTTCACTTGGGCCACCACTGTCTGTCGCAATTAGCGCCTTTCCCATACAAAGAGCCTCTAAACACGTTATTGAAAAAGACTCTGATTCAGAAAAGTTTAGCACAATGTCGGCATTCTTATATTCATTTTGAACGCTATGGGTAAACTCGCCCCATTCAATTTTGCGTTCAATTTGCCATTCTTCTGCCAGCTGCTTGAGCCTAAACTTAAAATCTTTGTTCCGTTGCAAGCCCATGTCGCCTCCCACAAACCGGAGCCTCCAAGTAGGCAATTGGTTGTGAATCCGGTAAAATGCTTCCAAAGCATATTGCTGTCCTTTACCATTAATATAATTTGCCAAATAAAGAAAATATTGATATCCCCTTTCTTCTCTGAGCAATAAAGCATTATTCAACATCGGGATTGCATCGTGAATCACGATGGATTTTTTATTCTTAGGAATACTATCAAGTACCTTCTTTGATACGCATATTACTTGACTAGCAAAATAGAGATGAAGCTTTATCCAAAAATTATACAATAATCTTGGGAAATTATCGGGTAAAAATCGAACGTGACAAATATATGAAATTGGATTTCCAAATAACTTTAGTGCAACTGGTAATAGGTTATAGAGATCATTGTTGTGAATGATTTGAACATCGTTTACTTTAACAATCTTTCTTAATCTAAAAGAATTGAAGATCAGCTGTGGCCCGTAAAGCAGAACGCTCTTAGTTCTCTTGCTAAGTTCAAGCATAGGTAATTCAGCTACAACGCAAAACTGATTTTGTTCGATAAACGATCGAGTCGCTGACTTAGTGGAAATCACGAAAATAAAAGTAAAATAGGGTCTCAATTTTTCAGCAACAAAAATTACCGACTTTAGAGCACCAGTTATCCCAATACTGTTTTCAATAACAAGAACTACGGGCTTGGGCATGGTTTCCTATTCACGAATTATTTCGATTGAAGCATTAACAAAATGAGAGTAGTCAAACTCTTTAATTCGATTGATTGAGTCTTCCCTCCTATGATTACCTGGACACCCCAAAGCAATCTCTTCAACTATGACGTTGGCCCAAGTGATAATCGTTGAATTATCTTCTTCGGATACCAACGGCATCAAATAGCCGTATTTGTTTCTGTGAGGTTTTGCCAACCGAGGGCTATTAAGTTCTATTTCTGGTGCCATTATTTCTCTTGGCCCCGTGTGACAATCGGCACAAAAAACGAAATTGCCACATGCCATTGCCTCACAAAGCGCAAGTGGAAAACCTTCCCAACTTGACGTCATCAAGAAAGCAGACGCTTTGCTGAGAAACTTAAATGGATTTGACTGGTAACCTAGAAAAGCCACGTCTATCTGATGATGGCTAGTCAATGAGTTAAACTCAGAAGCATGTGAAGGTCTAAGATTTAACTGAAAACAAAGTTTCGACAAGTCACTCCTCAGTTCTCCATCTCCAATGAGCACTAAAATTGCTGTCTTGTCTTTTTTTCTTATCTCCGCAAAAACGTGCAACAAAGCGCGAAGATTCTTTTGGGGTGCTAATCTACAATGAGCAATAAGTATTGTGCGCTGATTAAACAACTCTTGCTGAGACGGGGACAATTCTTCTTTCGAAAACGCAATGATTTTTTCGACATCAAAGCCATTATAAATGGTTTTTATCCTTTTCGAAATGCCTTTTATGTTGACGTCCATTTCAATACCAAGCTCTTTACATACTGTGACTATCTTATCCGCTTTTTTATAAAGGAGCGGAATCAACAGATGAATGCGTACCCACCCAATTATTCCGTTTATCGCTAAGTCGTGTTGTTTGGTTCCGTGTATCCAACAAATGGTTCTGTCCGAAGTTTTGGAAAGCACATTTATGTAATCTGCCCCCTCTAAGTGGCTAATCGTAATTTGAATTTTTCTTTCCCTTTTTATTTTCTTTACCTTCTCAATTCGCTTTAAAAAAAAATAAATTTTGCTTAAAAAAGTTGAGCCAGCAGGAACATCAAGTGATATGATGCCCTTTTCGTGGTCAGTTGGCAGACTTCCGTCCCAATTAAACAAGCATCCTGTCACATTCGCAAATTTTCCCAAATGATCTAGGTGACTCCTAAAAACACTCTGCGCGCCTCCGTTGCCTAAGTTTGGTATTAATAATAGGACGTTAACCATTTTTTGTAAAGTTTGCATATTTGGCAAAAACCTGATCGATGGAGAATCTCTTTACAATTTCTGGTTTTAATTGTTTCCCCATTTGCCGGTACTTTTCTCTTGAAAGATGATACTTCTCAAGGTGGTACACTGCGTGTTCAACAAAATCACCACGATCAAGCACAACGCCATTGACCTCATGAAGCATGTAATCATCAAAGTCACCCACATTTCGACAAACCATAACCGGTAGCTCCGCATATGCCGCCTCTTTTACCACTACACAACTCGATTCAGAAATAGAGGGATGAATAAGCCAATCTGCAGCCCATAAATAATCCATGACTGATTCAACAAAACCAGTAAAGTGAACCTGATTGTCCATTCCCATTTGCATGACCTTCTGTCGAAGGCCTTGTTCTAACGACCCTTTGCCTAAAAAGATAAGCCGACAATCAACGCCTTTTACTTTTGCCCTACGTAAAATTTCGATTGAAAGTTCTGGACGCTTATATGATTCTAGTGCGCCAGCAGTTACGAGTATCAACGAGTGCTGGGCCGCATTTTTTATAGCTTCAATTTTACCATAATCCGGCTTTCCAAACAAGGAAAAATTATAACCAAGCTCAATCACACTAATCTTATGTTTGGGTACACGCTCTTCCTTCATCATATAGCTCTTTCCTGCGGCAGAAACTGAAATAATTTCTTTCGCCAAAGAATAAGTTAAACGGTAACTCCATGAATGTTCAAAGTTTTTGATTTTTGCCAAGTCTACGTGATGTCGATAAATCACCACTCTTGTTTTGATAAAATATTGGGCTAAAACAGCGGGAAGATTGGTAGGTTCTAAGTGGGAAAAGAGTAAATCAACTCTATTTTTTTTACAATACAATAGAAGCTTCAGAGTAGTTATTACAAACCAACTAAACTGATGTCTAGCGGAAACAATTTCAGAGTCTGCTCTCAACCCCATCAATCTAAAGGAATCATGCAAACTCCCGCTTTCTGCTTGACTTAGTAGCATCACGTGATGACCCTGCCTATAAAATTCACTAGCAAGGCTTTCAATATCCTTGCAGCGAAAATTAATGGGCGTATAAAAAAGAATGGTCATTTTTTGATTGTGGTAGTGCGTTCAAAAAGTATGAACGGATTACAAGTATTAGGAAACTTAGTTTATTGATCTCTGGCTGGGTACTTCCACTTTAGGAAACGCATACACATAATTATCCAACAGTGGATTTCCCGTACTTCGAATAATATAGTCAAAATTATTTTTTTCCAAAAATTCTAACACGATCTGTTTCGTTTTGAAAAATTCAATTCCTTCATTCTCAAAGCGAAAATCGTGACAAGAAATGGCCATGTTTTTTATTTTCGCCAAAGCACTGCCTATGCCCTTGATTAATAGTTGCTCGGCTCCTTCTATGTTTACTTTGAGAAGATTAATTTCTGCAATATTCTCTTGGGCTACCAACTGTTCGATGGTAACGGCATCCACTTCGAATGAATTACCCATACTTTCGCTTGTTACCTTGTTTGCAAGAGAATCCAACGAGTCCTCAATGAATAATTTACCAGAGCGATCAGATACAGCAACATTTAACAACTCGGTGTTTTGAAATCCATTTTTGGAATTATTGTAAGCAAGAGCCTTAAACGTAATGGGATGGGCTTCTATAGCAAAAACTTTTCCTTGATTTCCAACTAATTTGGAAAAAATCAAAAGTTCTTCCCCTACCCCTGCCCCTACATCCACCACGCAATCTCCCGGTTTTGGCAAGTAGTGAAACCCCAGATGTGATGCGTACTGATTCAAAAGATAATCATAATCATATGCCCAACCAGGGCCGGAGCTAAAAAAGTGCTCGCCCTGAATCTGAAATTCCCAAACATTAAATTCTTCTAAATAGCCGACCCGTTCGATTCCTTTACTTTTCAACTTATACATAAAGAAAGTAAGAAAAGCCAGTAGTCGGTATTGACCTTTTCTTTGCAAGAATTGTAGTATTCGGTTTACTAGCATGCTATTTTTTTATAAGAGTCAACTAAATTTAAATAGTGGCTGGCACATTTTTCCATTGAGTAACTCTCAGCGATTTGTTTTGCTTGTGATGAGAGTGAATCATATAGTTTTCCATTGTTGATAAACGCCTCCATTTTAAAAACAACATCCTCCACTCTAGGTGCCATCTCTTCGTCCATATCGGCAAGAAGCCCACCTTTCATTCCATTGTGTTCTACAACTCCAGGTATTCCACCCAAGTTACTAGCAACAACAGGTATTCCACTTCCAAAAAAATCTAAGATCGCAAGCCCAAACGCCTCAACTTTCCTAGACAAAACCAATCCACCTCTCACATATTTAAAAACATCTAATAAGTTGTATACAAATCCACCGAAAATCAAGTCGGGCTCAGATTTATTTTCTTCCTTCAACTGAGATATGTATTGCCCCTCTGAAAGTAGAATAAGTTTAACTTTATATCCTTTTGATTTTAGTTCTAAAAAAGCACGAATTGCAATATCCCAACCCTTTTCAGGTGTCGCACGACCCTGCATACAAAAAACAAAATCGTCAGGGCTACAAATCTGATCTTTGAACCATACATCACCTGTGGCATAGGGAGGGACGTACCCATTGCTTATTAGCCGAATCGGATAATTTGGAAGTCCGATAGTCCATTGGTTGACCACCCAATTTGAAACACCCACACGTGCAAAGGCCTTTTCTATCGCGTAAGTGTTAAACGGTTGTTCATTAGCGAGATAGCCACAATAAGATCCATGATCGACAATTATATAATCTATTCCGGTTTTTTGAAATAGCGAAAGTGAAAGTTGATCACTCAAGTAAGAATTTGATATTATCAAATCAATATTTTCGTGCGATATCTTTTTTGCTAAAAAGCGCGTGATATAAAAGTCTCGAAAACTCCATTTGAATAAGCGCAACGTTATTCCATTCAACTTCCATATGGTTGAGTCAACTTTTTTGATCCACCAAGGGATTAGAATATTCAATTCGTTACCCTGACGATCGATTGATTGAATAAATCTTGGGTCAAATGGGGAAACCAATGGAAAGTAAATTGCGGAGTGTTTTGCTTTTTTAAAATGAGGAGCCAAGCTAATCATTATCTTTTCCGTGCCACTCACGCGAAGGGAATTTAGAAGTATCAAGATATTCATCGATGGCTCAAAAAAGAATTGAACTTCTTAAATAGCGATTGATTAAGAAATTGAAATTGCAAACTTCCCATCACAAACATAAAATTTCTCAATTTTTCTATATATGATCCATATCTTGAGATAGGCAAAAACAGTGCGAGTAGAGACTTTAGCGCTTCAAAAAGGGTAGAAAAAAAGCTTTTGGTATTTGGATATGGAAAATGAAAAGAGGGGTCAAACCAAGCTTTGTATGGAAACAAATACTCTGAGGAATAACCTATGGCAAATACTAACCGAAGGACGTAGAAAAGAGTGAGCCTTCGTGTAGGCATGAAATGCAGAAATTTGAGTTGATTTGAATAAACAATCAAATAGCCAATTTTTTGCAACGCATAACAAAGCTCCGTATCGTCACCGGAAACTAAACGCTTGCCACTACGCCCAGTAGTGATAGGTGTAAATCCTTGGTTTTTCAATTCATTGATCGCTGCACGACTCACTACCATTCCTGCCCCATATACAAAACTCAATTCTCTACCATTGATTGAAAAGTTACTGTTCTGTTCGCCAATAGCAAAAAATCCAATAAACACTGAAAACCATTTGGGGGGAGATGCTTCAAAAAATGGCTTACCTAAACCTCCAATTGCACCTACTCGCGGGTTACTAGCCATTAGGCCATTTGCAATTGATACGAAATTCTCTTCGAGCCAATTATCATCATCGCAAAATACAAGGGTGTCGTAAATAGATTCAGAAATACCTCTCTCACGCGCATAAAACTGTCCCTGTTTTGGTTCATTAACAACACGTAGTGAAATTTTTGATTTGTATTTTTTCCACTCATGAAATGCAACCTGTGATGTCTCATCAATTGATGCATTGTCTACAATAACAATTTCCCAATTTAAGTCAATTGTCTGAGTTTGCTTGGAGAGGTAGAATAATGTATTGGGTAACCGACCAGCACTGTTATAGCAGCAAATAATGACAGACACGCCCCGCATATCAGTTCGCAGTTTGTTTTCTGCCCCCTATCAGCGACCTAACAAAAATTTTAAATGACTCTTTTACCCCAAGGCTGCCATTGAGTATTTGATTGATCAGTAAAGCCTGATTTGCTAAACATTCGGGGTGCACCATAATTTTGACCGGGTGAATAGGCTTGGTCCTGTTAATCAAAAACATGTTTTGTTTATACCACCAGTCTACTGAGGGGTTATCCCAAATGAGTGGTCTGATGACATCATGAAAATAAAAACCATGAACCTCAAATTTCCTTTGCCAGTACGCGGGCCATTGTTCATTTAAGTGTCTCTGACCTCCTTGATGCGGTATGGCCGCTGAAAAAACAATCGAATCTCCGTGTTGTGTTATTGATTCTACAAATGAATTCGCGTTTTGCTCGGGGAGGTGTTCAGCAACTTCTAGAGAAATAACCAAGTCAAACTTTTGATTCAAATTCCATTCATTCCTTAAATCAACAGGTGTGAAATTCGTGAGGGGGATTTTCATCAACGATTTATCTACATAGTCTCCATCTAGTCCAACATAATCCGTTATGCCCAATTCTTCAAAGGCTTTGAGCCAAGTGCCAATTCCGCATCCCACATCCAACACATTCGTTGGTTTCATCATCTCTAATAGCAACGGAACCACTTGCCTTGGGGCATCTAGATTATGCTGTTTTGTCGAATGGATGTATAGTGGTCTCAATCCTTTTTTATTAAGTAGGCAATTTGGTTATTCCACTGCAAAATTCGAGTCGTGGATTGAGTGGAAGAAAGATAGTCGTGCACTGCCCGCGCGCAGCCGTCCCACGTATAGTAATCGTCAATTATTACGATCCCTCCCTTAGAAACCTTTGGAAATAAATGACGCAAGCACACCATGATTGAGTCGTACCAGTCTCCATCTAGCCGGAGAATCGCAATTTCACCTCCATCGTAAAGCGGAACAGTTTTATCAAACCACCCCTTATGAATATGATAAAGTTGATACTTGGCCATTGCCATTGCCTCAATGGCTGAATGTTCTTCAGCCTTACAATTGTCAAAAAAGTTGGGCGAAGTCACGTCACTCTGCCACTGAACGGCTTCCTTACCATCAATCTCCTGGGCTGGTGGTAATCCTTGAAAGCTATCAAACAAGTGGATCTCCTTATTTTTTGATTTTAATAATTCCGCAACTGCCGCACTCATACCGCCACGCCACACACCGCACTCAACAAATGTGCCTGAGGTATCTCCAAATTTTTCACACAGAGCAAGATTATCTAAAAAATAATCCTTCGGTATCATCGTGTAATGCTGATATTTATTGTAGAGGTTGTCATAGTAACCTATCCTTCGATTGTACCTTTTGATCTCTAGACCACCCGCTTTGATAATATTTTTAATGATTGCTTTAGCCATTCGTTAATTCTGAATAAGGAACCATGAATCCATTGGCATGTGAATGCGGAAAGGTACGGCCAGTTTGAGGGGAGTCAGTAACATCAAAGCTCACAATTTCCTTTTGCCAAGTCAAAGTTTCGGTATTATGCGATCCAAGCCATGCAGAAACTCTGTAAATATCGGGAATGAGTTGTGGCAGACGTACACGAACATAGAATTCTTGTTCACCTTCTTTAAAAGCAATAAATGGCTCTTGCATGGGAATTGCCTGCATGATTGTTATTCCCATAGAGTTTACAATATCAAATGCCGCAAATGCCTTTGGGTGCCGCTGAAAAGATTTGACCTGAAACCCAATTAACAGCTCATGACAAGGCTGCTTACCCTCGAGCGTTACCGAAACACTTGTAAATCCAAGCTTGTCTTGATTAGAATCTGCTTTCCAAGAGCCATTGAGCGACCCATTAAAAATTTGCTGGTAGAGTCTTGTAATCTTAGCAACATTACCCATTTCCATCAACCTTCCTTTGTCTAGAATTAAGGCTTTTTTACATAAGTTGTCAATCGCGCCCATATTATGGCTCACAAACAAAATCGTTCTACCGCTTTTGCTCACATCTTCCATTTTTCCCAAACACTTTTTTTGAAACTCCGCATCGCCCACTGCCAACACTTCATCAATAATCAAAATCTCAGGCTCCAAAAATGCTGCCACTGCAAAGGCCAAGCGCAACTGCATACCACTACTGTAGTGCTTCAAAGGTGTGTCTAAAAATTTCTCGACCCCGCTAAAATCTACAATATCGTCAAACTTGGAAGCAATCTCCATACGCTTCATCCCTAGGAGGGAACCATTAAAAAAAATATTTTCTCTGCCTGTCAGTTCTGGGTGGAAGCCCGTGCCCACCTCAAGCAAACTTGCTATACGCCCGCGCGAAATAATCTTACCCTTAGTGGGCAGCGTAATCTTTGACAGAATTTTTAAAAGCGTGGATTTACCAGCGCCATTACGTCCAATTATCCCAATTGACTCACCTGGTTGAACCTCAAAGGAAACATCGTTGAGCGCCCAGAAATCTTCAGTGGTATTTCCTTTAAATGATAAGGAATTCATCAGACGATCTCGCAGACTTAAATAACCACTCGTCAAGTGTTGAATTTTGTATTTTTTGCCAATGTCTTGAACTTCTAAAATTGGTTTCATTTTAACTAAGCAAAATCGGCAAAAAAATCTTCTGTGCGTTTAAAATAGTGAAGACCCAATAAAAGCAGTATCACCCCAGAGGTAAGGCTAATTCCTAAAAATAAATAATCGGGTATAATACCGGTTAACGGAAATCGAAACAACTCCACAGCGGCATATACGGGTGAGCAGACAAGCACAAATTGCAAGACCGGATGCTTAAGTAAAGAAATAGGATAAATTACCGGTGTTAAAAAAAATAAGACTTGTACAACAAACGGTACTAGATACCGAAAGTCCCTATACTTTACATTCAAAGCAGCCATCCAAGCCCCCAATCCTAAGGTCGCATTGATGGCAATCAAAAGTGCAATCGGCCATATAAGTATCGCAGAGATAGAAACGGCTTGTTGATAAAAAAAGAGAATGCCTATAAAGAGGACGAACGCCATTATGAAATCAAATAAAGCAACCAGAACTGAAGACACCGGAATGATTAACCTTGGGAAATAAATTTTTTTGATTATCGCGGAATTATTTACCATACTATTGGACGCGCTTGTAAGACCCATTGAAAATAGATTCCAAATGAGTAAGCCCGAAAATACGTAAACCGGATACGGCAAATTTTGTGAAGGTATATTTAGAGCCTTACCAAAAAAAAGGGTGAAAATCGTCATCATCAATAGTGGCTGCAACACAGCCCACAAAAATCCGAGCACAGTCTGTTTGTACTTAATTTTTATATCTCGCCAAGTAAAAAAATAAAACAGCTCACGATAGCGACCTAGTTCTTTACCATCAAAAAGTGTGCGTTTCGAGGATTCAATTGTATATTCAGTTAACTCAGTCATTAACACGGTGTTTTTGCTTGGATGCGGGATATCTGAAAGCTATTCTGCAATTTTAGGGCAAGTTACTATGAAAATTCTTTTCCTTGTCCCCTACCCTCTAAAAGAATCACCTTCCCAGCGCTTTCGCTTTGAACAATACTTTGACATTCTTTCTTCCTCTGGCTTTAGCTTTACAGTGCAATCTTTTCTGAGCAGCCGCAATTGGCAAGTCTTTTATACAGCCCAAAGTATATTCACCAAACTATCAGCCATTTTTGCGGGATTAGGCAAACGGCTGCTTATCTTGTACAAAGTACCAACTTATGACTTTGTATTCATTCACCGAGAAGTGACGCCTCTCGGGCCGCCTCTCTTTGAATGGCTGATTTCCCATGTGTTCAGAAAAAAAATAATATATGATTTTGATGATGCCATTTGGTTCACCGACAAAATTGATGAATCGAAGGTCGAAAAATTTGCTCGCTGGAGAAGCAAGGTAGCCCTCATATGCAAATGGAGTTATCGGGTAAGCTGCGGGAATAGGTATTTGGCGGAATACGCAATGATGTTCAACCCCAATGTGATTGTAAATCCCACTACTATCGATACTAACCAAAAACACAATCAAATAAAGGAGCACGTGAACACATTACACTCTAACTCCCCTGTTGTGATAGGTTGGACTGGATCACATTCAACACTAAAATATATCAACCTTATCGAATCAGCATTGAAACATTTGGAAACCAAATATGAACAAGTGCAAGTGTTGGTGATCGCTGATACCAAGCCCAAACTAGACTTAGCTCGTTTAGATTATATTAGATGGAATGAGCAAAGCGAAGTTGAAGATTTGCTGAAAATTGATATTGGGATAATGCCGTTATCGGATGACGCATGGACAAAAGGAAAGTGCGGTTTTAAAGCGTTACAATACATGTCTTTAGGAATTCCAGCAGTCGCTTCACCTGTTGGCGTAAATACCGAAATAATTGATCACGGTGTAAATGGCTTCTTATGCCTCACAGTGGAAGATTGGCTGCAATGCTTAGAAAAACTAATTGCTGACGCAAGTCTTCGAAAAAAAATCGGAATTGAGGGACGAAAAAAAATCATTTCAAATTATTCGGTTGTTTCTAACTCCTCGCTTTTTTTAGGCTTGTTTTCATAAAAAATAAGTGCCAATGCAACGGCATAAAAAGGCAATAGTGGGATTTTATACCTCGAGAGAGTTCCAAAATTAAAAGAGGATACACCGACCGCAAAGGCAAAAATCACCGCGAACACAAAAGAGAAACTAACATCGGCATTTTGAAAAGAAAGCATAGCAGAAATCCTAAACTTAAAAATTACGATGCAAGTCAGAACAAAAAACGCAAGGCTTTCTATCGCAGATAGAAGCACTAAAGGATTTTTGACTTCCCAGAGGTAGGGGCGAAACAAAGAAACATTAATTGCTTGGGGTGCCAGCTTTAGCATTGAGGTAAACGAACCATCTAACTCACCCAAAGTATAACCAGAACCCGCATCTCGACCTGTGTAAAATCGAATATCATAGGCTGTTATTTGCGCTGTCTTAGCGATATTCTCTACTGCATATCGCCTGTCTCCTTCTCCTATTTTCACAAATGAGTAATACGTAGACAAGATTGAAATTGCAATCAAAATAGGAAACAGTAATGCCCTTAAAACAACAGAAGAAATCCTGTTCAGATTCCCCATATAGATCCACAGTAGAGCAGCGGGCACAAACGCTTGTAAAATAAATTTCTTGACAGAGAAAATACACACCGCGGAAGCAATCAAAAGCAAAACATGTAGTATTGAAAATCTTTTTCTAAAAAAAAGGCGATCTGTCTCAAATGTAAGGATGCCCAAACAGCCGATCATCAGTGTGTCCTTCAGCAAACCTGATCCCCAAAAAAATACAGATGGAATAAAAAAGGCCGCCAATGCAAGTTGCCAATGAATCTGAGGGTACTTTCGATAAAATGTGAGAAAAAACATCCACATGCCCGTAAAGCTCAATACCGAGAAACAAATGGCCGTAGCGGAGTAACTAGAAAAGGTCAACAGATCAAAAAAAGCTGATAAGCGAATAATAAAGAAAGATGCCGGATCAGAAAAGAATGGGATCTTGCTAGAGTATTCATAGTAAAGCCCATGTACGCCTCCAGAAAACATAAGCCCAAGGCCTTTTTCAGGAGAATCCATAAAGGCCTCCCAAATATGCCTGCTACCGTGTGTATGGAAATTAAAAGTATCTCCGCCTGAATAATAAAATTGATAAATGAATCCCACTGCCAGTGCCCCAAAAATTTTCACCGCCAAGGCCGGAAAAAAGTACCTTCTTGTGATAGAATCTGTAACGCGAGGACGGACAAAATAGGCGCCCGCAAAAACCAAAATGATAACGATGGGTGTTACAATAAAGTCGCGCAGTTCCAATCTGTTTTCAGTTTTAATCCCCCTTCTCCAGTCCCTTCAGCCTCCTCTTCGCATCCTTAAACGCTTCGTCCTTTCGGCCGGCCTTTTTCTTAACCAACGTGAAGTACCTTTTTGCTTCGGCTTTGTTTCCCTGTCGCTGGTTGATCTCCCCCAAAGCAATGAGCGAATATAGAGAATAGCCAGACTCAATGGCGCCAATTTCTTCAGCGTACTTTATAGACAGCAGATAATACTTTTTCGCCAACTCATCCTTTCTTTGAAAATCGTACATCTGCCCCAAGAAAAAAGAGGCGTATCTGCCGCTAGTGCCTTCATACCCAAACTTGGCACTATCAATTAGGGACAAGATGCGCTTTGATTCCACCTCGAGTTGAGGATAAAGACCTCGTGAATATAACATACGAGCATAGTACCGATGAAAATAAGGGTTGTTGGGGTAGGTCTGGAAGAGGTATTCTGCCACCTGAAAGGCACGGGGTTGATCGTTTTCATAGCTATTTAGAATTCGCATTAGCCAAACCATCGCTTCCGTCCGCGTATAAAATGCATTGTAAGACACCTCCTTCAACTGCTTTAATCCAAGTGCTTTATCTCCTTTCCGAAAAAACCAAAGCAGTGGCTTGAGCGAGGGATAATTTTCTGGAACCCAGACAGAAAAATAATTATACAAAGCGTCTCCAAAGAGTAGTTCAGGACTCAAGTTGTCTTTGGTTCTGCATACTTCGAGATAGTTGAGGGCTATTTTCCCCTGGACGGCTGCTTTTCGCCAATTCTTCCGCTCTTCATCTGCATAAAGTCGCCCTTTAAAACTATGGGCTGCCGCTAAGAAAAAAGCAGCCTCAATTTTATACTCGGGATGTTTCTTGTAAAGATTTTCGGCTACCGCGATCGTACTGTCCATATAGCCCAAGAACCGATCGTCATAACGCGTGTCTCTGGTATTTGGCATTATCTTCCACCACTCACTTAACCCCAACATAAAATAGGGAAGCGGATGCCACGAGTATTTTTGTTTAAACCAGCGCATCTGCTGCTCTGCTTTGGAAAACTTAAAGTCGTAAAGGTCGTTCAATGCCTGGGCAGCCTCGAGCTGCATGGCCGTGCTGTTAATGAGAATAATAGTAGTGTCTTTTTTCGTTTGTCCTTTGGTCGAGAACACGATTCCCAAAAGACAAACTAACAGTACGTAACAACCAGGTGTTGATGAGAAATTCATTTATGGACTCAAAAATGAGATTATTAAAATACAGGATCAACTAAAGAGCTACTTTTGTCATTTACTATGTCTACCGAACTAGAACATTCTTCCGTTTTTGACAGCGATAAGCGAATGACCGTGGTTGTTCTTTGCCTGATCTCCTTTCTTTTACTGTATGTTAAAAAAGCTTTTATCGAAAACGAAACAGCGGCCTTTGAATTTCTTCAAGATCGGCCGGAAGGCGCTATCATGCAGATGATCAGTGCCGTTCAATTTATTTCAATCCCCTTTATTTATCTATGGAAGTTCACCGTAATCGGGTTTGTGCTCTGGGTAGGGTGTTTTCTTTTTGGCTATCGGATTACATTCAGCCAATGCTGGAGCGTGGCGTTGACTGCAGAGTTTGTATTCATTATTCCCGAACTGTTAAAAATTGGATGGTTTCTTTTTGTGAGAACGGATCCTACCCTTCCAGAAATTCGGGCGTTTTACCCTTTTTCGTTAATGAATTTCGTAGACTACGTTACCCTGGATAAAAAATTTGCTTACCCGCTTCGAGCGTTAAGCATTTTTGAGGTATTGTATGTTTTGATTTTGGTGAAGGGGGTTAATTCGTTTTCATTGCGAGCGCACAAACAAAGTCGAGCTACCTGGTGGATTGTTTCTTGCTCTTACATTCTTGTTTTTTTGCTGTGGCTTGTCTTCTATATGGTCGTTTATAAATGACCCGGGAAAAATTCATTGATTGCCCGACCGATTTGCTCCTGTTCTTTTTTTGATAACCCTGGCCAGATAGGAAGGCTGAGGGATGTGCTAGCCAGTTTCTCAGCAATCGGAAAATCTCCTTTTGTATAACCGAGATGAGTAAAAGCCTTTTGTAAGTGAGGAGGTACTGGGTAATGGTTACTGGTCTCGATACCTTTTTCTTTTAGGTGAGCCTGCAAGGCATCTCTGTAATTGGTACGGATAGTAAAAACATGATAAACATGGCTTGCTCCATTTGCAATGGCTGGCAAGATTAAGTCGCCTACATTACCCAGTAATTCGAAATAAGTAGAGGCCAATAATCTCCGCTGGGCATTCCAGGCATCCAAATATTTCAATTTCATGGCCAACACTGCTGCCTGAATTTCATCCAGACGAGAGTTCACGCCCAACCAATCATTGATATACTTTTTTGTGGAGCCGTAGTTGCGCAACGAGCAAACTAGATCATAGTGTTCTTTTGAATTGGTTGTGATGGCTCCCCCGTCTCCCAATGCGCCTAAGTTTTTGGTTGGGTAAAAGCTAGTTGCATTGATATGGCCAAAACTTCCAGTCTTTTTTGCTCCATACGTTGCCCCGTGCGCTTGAGCATTGTCTTCTACCACAAAAAGCGAATGGGTGTTGGCGATCTCCAAAATGGCATCCATCTCACAGGCTTGCCCAAAAAGATGAACAGGAAGTACACACTTTGTCAAAGGGGAAATAGCGGCTTTGATTTTAGAAACATCTACGTTATACGTGTACTCATTGGGCTCAATGGGCACAATGGTAGCACCGGTTCTCTCAATCGCAAGCCATGTGGCAATGTAGGTGTTAGAGGGAACTAGGACTTCATCCCCTGATTTGATCCCTAGTGCTTTGAGAGAAAGATAAACGGCATCCAATCCATTGCCCACACCCGCGCAAAAGGAAACTTGTTGATAAGAAGCATACATCTTTTCAAAATCAGAAAGGCATTCACCAAGCACAAAAGAATTAGACTTCAACACATTGAAAATGGAATCCTTTAGTTCCGCTTCAATCTGCGAATGCTGATGCTTTAGGTCTAAAAACGGAATGCTACTATTCATAACCGGATAATAATGTATGGTTCCCCGTCTCGATTTGATAGGTATCAATCACAAAGGTACGCGCGCCAAATCCTTCCTTCCAGTTGACGAGCCCTCGATTCAACGTTTGACCCGGATCACCGTTGGAGGTTCCAAAGCTAAAGTAGGCTTTCTCTTGAAACACGTCACTTAACAAATGGTGGAACAGAACGTCCAGTGCCCCCATTTCCTTTCCCAAAGTATTAGCTGAGGTATATTGCGCATGGGCTGTAATTGGCGTTGTATAAATAACTGTCCCGCCCAGCAAACCTTGATCTCGGACTTCAAACAATTGAATTTGATTGGGGAAAAGTTGCATCAACTTCTTTATTTCTTCTAATGAATGAACAGGTTCAGCTCCAAACTTCTCCTTTAAGTTAGGAATCAGAACATCGTTCCAAAATTCCGTAGGGTCATTGGCTCTTGAAATGAGAAAGGAGCCCGAGTTTTTTCTCGTATTCTTCTTCCTGCGCTGTTGGTAAGGCAGCGGCATGGCTTTCACGAATACCGAGCTAGTATCCCGCTGAAGCAAGGCTGCTTTTAGAAGAAACAAGGCATACAAATCCTCTTGTGCCGGGTAGGTTGCATAGTAAAAGGGCAGGCACCTATAAATAACCCTTTCAAAACCCAACTGATGATAATATCGGACGATGTGAAAAAACCAAGTTAGAACGTATTCCAAACGCGCCTCTGGCTCTAGCAACAGACCACCATAGCTTAGCCCTTCATGAGAAACGATTTCGTGGTTATTTTCATTGGCTACAAAAAGAGCCCTTAATTTCCCTTCCGCAAAAAGCAATAATGAATGATCCTTAAACCGATCGGCATGGTAGTCCATGTACCCACGATCGAACAGAAAAGTAGCATTTTTGGCTTCTTTCACAAAGCTATTCCACAGCACAGTGTCAGCTTTCTCAAATTTCTTTATCGCGATAGATGCCATTTTACAATATTAGCAAGCCATTTTGGGGTAAACTAGAAAAGCGACCATCCAGTTTGCCTACTTGTTCCTTGCACAGGGAAATCGCTTTTAACATTTTAGCACCAAACTTCTGTAATCATCATCCAATGCAGCGGTCAACCGTTTTGATCGTTTGGACATTTTGGTGGATTTCTCTTTGTCCAACAAAGCCAAGGCCATCTTGTTGACAATCGA
>JAJTGQ010000140.1 GCA_021299455.1 Flammeovirgaceae bacterium
AGCATCGCCTTGGCGGAATCATACGGAATTCCTCTTGCTTGTAAATAGAATAATGCCTCTTCATCAAGTTGGCCTGTTGTGCATCCATGTGAACACTTGACATCATCTGCCCAAATCTCTAATTGTGGCTTCGTGTTGATCGTAGCCGATTCACTCATTAAGATATTGCGATTAGACTGAAACGCGTTCGTTTTCTGTGCATGCGGACGGACATAGATCTTCCCATTAAAGACACCTTTGGAGTTTTCATCCATGATGCCTTTGTACAATTCGTTACTGAATGAATTTGGCTTTTGATGATCCACAACGGTGTGGTTGTCAACCAATGTGTTGCCGGTTACCAAATACAATCCATGAAAATGAGATTCGCAGTGCTCACCGTCAATAACAATCGATAGGTTATTGCGAATGAGTTGGCCATTAAGGGTAAGCGTGAATGTATTTACTTTGCTAGTATTCGATTGTGAGAGCGTGGTGTTTGATACCTGATGAATCGAACCGCTATCATTTTGAACTTTGCAGTAGTCAAAGGTTGCGTCTTCGCCAACGATAATTTCCTCAGTGAAGGTATGGAAGCATGGATAGTCACCGATAGAATCTGATTTCTCGATGACTGAAACAGCACTTCCGTTCTCGACATTGACCAGTAATCGTGTATGGCTGACAACTTGCTTTTGCTGCGCATCGTTGATATGTAGAATCAAAAATGGCTTAGCTACAACCGTGTTCTGGGGTACATGAATAAAGATACCTTCCTGAAAGAACGCGGTATTCAACAATGAAAAGGCATCTTCTGATTTATTGAGCGCGCCTAGTTGCGTAACAATCCTTTCTTTTAACTTAGTGTCGGCTTCAGCGAACGTAGTAACAGTTACACTGTTTTCTAATTCACCGAGGTTGGAGAATTGCTTTGCAAAAGTTCCATTGATCAAAACGATCAAATGGGCATCTAATCCCGGAATAAGAAAAGGCTCAATCGAAGAGAGCGTAGAAGCTTGAATAGATGTTTCCCAGACGAGCTTCTTTTCTAATGTCTTTGTGATCGGTGTAAATCGATACTCCTCTGTTTTGTTAGAGGGAAGGCCGATTTCTCCAAGTCGTTGATGCGCTTCTGCGCGTATCGTTTTCCCTTCCACAAAATAGGGGGGGATAGCGCTTTCCTGTATGCTTTTGAAAAAAGTTTCTGTAGCTGTCGTCATAGATTAAACAAGTGCAGCTTCGTTCTTAATCCAATCGTATCCCTTAGCTTCCAATTCTTTCGCAAGCTCCTTTGTTCCGGACTTCACAATTTTTCCTTTATACAATACGTGAACAAAATCGGGCACGATGTAATCCAACAATCTTTGATAGTGAGTGACCACAATGGTCGCGTTGTTTTTAGAACGAAGAGAATTTACGCCATGCGCAACAATTTTCAATGCGTCAATATCGAGACCCGAATCGGTCTCATCCAGAATAGCCAGCTTTGGCTCCAACATGGCCATTTGAAAAATTTCGTTTCTCTTTTTTTCTCCACCAGAAAATCCTTCATTCAATGAGCGGCTTAATAACGATTGGTCAATCTCGACCAACTTCATTTTCTCCTTCATCAATTGAAGAAACGCAACCGCATCCAATGGGTTTTGCCCGCGGTAGTGGCGAATTTTATTGACGGCCGTTTTCATGAAGTTAATCGTGCTCACACCCGGAATCTCGACAGGATACTGAAATGCTAAAAAGATACCTTCCGCTGCACGATCGCTTGGCTCAAGGTCTAACAGATTCTTACCATTAAATTGAACGTCACCAGCGGTAACTTCATAATCTTCTCTTCCGGCCAAAACAGAAGCAAGTGTACTTTTACCGGAGCCATTGGGTCCCATGATGGCATGCACTTCTCCAGCATTCACTTGAAGGTCGATTCCGTTTAAGATTTCCTTCTCACCAATCTTAGCTTGTAAATTCTTTATCGATAACATAGTAATAATTCAAAATTCAAAGTTCATAATGGGTTTAGCCTACACTTCCTTCTAAAGTAAGGGCTAACAGTTTCTGAGCTTCCACCGCAAACTCCATTGGTAATTGATTGAGTACTTCCTTGGCATAGCCATTCACAATCAGCGCCACTGCGGCTTCCTCATCGATCCCACGTTGTAGGCAGTAGAAAATTTGATCTTCGCCAATTTTCGAAGTAGTGGCTTCGTGTTCTATTCTTGCTGTTTGATTTTCGACATCTATATAGGGAAACGTGTGTGCGCCACACTGATCGCCCATCAGTAAAGAGTCACACTGAGAAAAGTTTCGCGCGTTTGATGCACGTTTCATAATGTGCACTTGCCCACGATAACTGTTTTGTGATTTGCCGGCAGAAATTCCTTTCGAGACAATTCTTGATTTGGTGTTTTTACCAATGTGAATCATCTTCGTTCCGGTATCTGCTTGCTGGTAATTATTGGTGACAGCCACGGAGTAAAATTCACCCATGGAGTAGTCACCCTTTAGCACGCAAGAAGGATATTTCCAGGTTATAGCAGAACCTGTTTCCACCTGGGTCCACGAGATTTTCGAGTGATCTCCAAAACAAAGCCCACGTTTGGTTACGAAATTATAGATGCCGCCTTTTCCGTTTTTGTCGCCCGGATACCAATTCTGAACAGTTGAATACTTGATCTCAGCATCTTTCATCGCGTAAAGCTCAACGACAGCAGCGTGCAACTGATTTTCATCACGCATAGGAGCAGTACATCCCTCCAAATAGCTGACGAAAGAACCTTCATCAGCGATGATTAATGTTCTTTCAAACTGACCCGTATTAGCCGCATTAATCCTAAAATAGGTCGACAATTCCATTGGGCATCGAACTCCCTTCGGAATGTAACAAAACGACCCATCGGAGAACACAGCGGAATTTAAAGCTGCAAAATAGTTATCGCCCATCGGCACAACTGAGCCTAAGTACCTCTTAATCAAGTCAGGATGTTCTTTAACAGCTTCACTGAAAGAACAGAAAATAATACCCAGTTCGCCCAGGGTGGACTTGAATGTAGTTGCTACCGAAACACTGTCAATCACCGCATCAACGGCAACTCCTGTCAGCCGTTTTTGC
>JAJTGQ010000109.1 GCA_021299455.1 Flammeovirgaceae bacterium
AACAACTGCAGCCCACGCCCGATGTGGGAACAGCTCTTTGGTTGGTCAAGATATTTTGGGGGAATACTTATTAAGTGAAGCCATTCGAAAAATAGAAGCCGATCCATTTATCATTTCTCGATTCGCAAATCCATTGTTGCCAAAAAAAGTAGTGCGTCAACGGGTGCAGCAAGTCTACCTCAGTTCCTATTTTGATCGTTATGCTACCGATATTTTTCTGTTTAACTCGCTAGGCGAGGGGATAGGCAACGCAACTGCGGGTACTTTGTCTGCTTCGCTTGAGGCTATTCAGTCAGGTTCTGTAAAAACGGAATACGGTGGTGTTTTTAAACTGGCCGGGACAAGCGGCTCGTCCGCGAGGCGATATTTAGGTGTAGCAAAAGTCGTTAAACAGAATAGTCTCGTTGGTTTTGTAGTGTTGGATCTCTCATTGAAAAATATTCTCCCACAGAACGTCTACCCAGAACTTCTCGTTGATAATCGGTTTTCACAGTTTGTATCCGCACGAGATTTTAGCTTTGCGTTTTTTGATAATGGACAACTCGTTAATAGTTTTGGCTCATTCAATTATCGTAGATCTTTCCGTAAGGAATGGTTGAATTCTAGCGATGTCTTTAGCGAGGGTCTTTTACTCGATGGATTTATCCATGATGCGATAGAAGGAGACGCTGGTGAAGTAGCCGTTGTCAGTTCAGCCTCCTACCCATTCAGAGGGACACTTGCCAATATTGCGTTTCATTTTTTGATCGGTCTTCTGTTGATTTTATGTTGGATGTTGGCTTACGCAATACTTAGTTATTGGAAGGGTATTAAACTTAATTATTCAACCAAGATTCAGCTCTATGTTTATTTGGCCTTCATTCTCCCATTGATAGTTGTTTCGGCAGTGACACTTCGGTTAGTCAGCAATTCAAACGAGCGTAAGATTGAAAAAGAACTACAAGACCGAGCTCAACAGTTGTCGGTCGGAATAGCTCCTTTTCTGCAGCTTTCAACTGACTCACTGGAAGGCAAGCGATTGCTGGAGTTGCGTTTATCAGAGTTGTCGAAGTCATTTGACATAGATGTCAACGTTTACTCGGCTCAAGGAATTCTTGAGGCTTCCAGCCAATCAGAAATATTTAATAATCAGTTGTTATCGAATTTCATGAATCCAGCCGCTTGGCATAGACTGGCCAATGATGAAGAGAATTATTTGGTCAACCCGGAAGAAATTGGGTTACTTAGATTTAGTAATTCTTACCTGGCGATGCGCGAACCGACCACCGGCCATTTGTTGGCTATCTTAAATCTGCCCTTTTTCAAATCGGCTGATCAAATTGACAAAAACGAAGCGAGTGTGTTATCGAACATACTGATCGTGTTTGTGGGGGTATTCATTTTGTTTTCACTCCTATCTTATTACGCTGTGAAGTGGCTCACTTTTCCGCTTGCATTTATCACCAAAACGTTGCGTGTTACCACGCTGGGTGTCAATCATCAGTTGGAGTGGAAAGCCGATGATGAAATTGGTCTAATGGTTAACGAATACAACCAAATGGTTCGAAATCTGGAATCGAGCAGGGTACAACTGACTCGCACCCAGAAGGAAAGTGCCTGGCGTGAGATGGCTCAGCAAGTAGCTCATGAAATAAAGAACCCGTTAACACCGATGAAACTTGCGTTACAACAAATGCAGGTAACTGTTCAGGGGGATGGTGATCGAAAGAAGACCATTTTAATGTTGCTCGAGCAAGTTGAGATATTGAATCAGATCGCCACCTCATTTAGTACGTTTGCCAAGATGCCTATGCCTTTGTTGGAGCGTAGAGATCTAACAGCCATTGTTGAAAATGTAGTTGGTTTGTATGCCAGCTATTCTTCAGGCAAAGTTAGTTTAAGAATGGATGTAGGTCCCATTTTTGTAATGACAGATGTTCCATTGATGAATCGAATCCTATCCAATCTTATTTTGAACGGTCTCCAGTCGGGAAGAGAAGATCGATTGGTTCAAGTCAATGTAATTGTGTCGCGGGAAAATAGCCAGACTATCATTCGAATAGAAGACGATGGAATCGGAATGAGTGAAGAAACTAAAGACCGAGTTTTTGTGCCATTCTTTAGTACAAAAAAGGCAGGGTCGGGACTTGGACTGGCAATTGCGAAACAGGGAATTGGGCAATTGGGCGGTACAATTTCTTTCACTTCTCAACTTGGTGTGGGGACAACATTTACGATCACGTTGTCAGTCAAGTAGCTTTTTTTGTTTTATTTTCCCTTCAGGCTTTTCATAACCTTGTTAATAAAAACAAAGTCGTCCAATTCTTTTACACCTGAGTGTGTGATGTCGTCATTAGATCCTTCCCATAATTTTTCGCCTTTATAGAGGAACATGATTTTCTCCCCAATTCCAAGAACGGAATTCATATCATGAGTTACGACAATGGTGGTAATATTAAACTCGTGAGTGATTTCCAGGATTAGTTCATCAATAAGAATGGAAGTTTGTGGGTCGAGACCTGAATTAGGTTCATCACAGAATAGGTAGTTTGGGTTGTTTACAATGGCTCGGGCGATACCCACTCTTTTTTTCATTCCTCCGCTGATTTCGGAAGCCATTTTCTTGTTTACGTTTTCCAGCCCCACCCGCTTTAGGCAGAAGTTAACCCGGTCAAGTTTTTCGTCTTGCGGCATTTTCGTTAAAATCTCCAATGGGAACATAACGTTTTGTTCTACATTTTTTGAATCGAACAACGCGCTTCCTTGAAAAAGCATTCCAATCTCTCTTCTGATTTCTGACTTTACTTCTTTGTCGGCTTCGGTAAAATTCCTCAGATCATAAAACACATTTCCATCGTCTGGTTGTAACAAACCAACAATGCATTTCAGTAGCACACTTTTTCCGGTGCCACTAGACCCAATGATCAAATTTGTTTTTCCTTTGTCAAATTCACCATTGATTTTGTTGAGCACGATCTTGCCATTGAAAGACTTATTGATATTTTTTATTTTGATCATGTATTAAAGCAGAAGGTTTGCCAAAAAATAATCTGCTAACAAAACAGCTATTACACTAGAGGTAACGGCTTCGGTGCTGGCTATGCCCACTTCCAAAGCACCCCCATGTGTAAAGTATCCTTTAAAGCACGAAATGGAAGAAATGAGAAATGCGAAAACGATAGATTTTGTCAATGCAAAAGTGATGGTGTATTGATTAAAAACAGATCGAATGCCCATGATGTATTCCGTGGGAGTCATTATCCCCGTGAGGGTTCCTACCAAATAGCCGCCTAACATGGAGCATACCCCAGCAAAAATCACAAGCATTGGATACATAAGCATGGAAGCGACAATCTTCGGTAGAACCAGGTACGAGGATGAATTGATACCCATTACTTCCAACGCATCAATTTGTTCAGTGATGCGCATGGTACCCAATCCACCAGCCATACTTGAACCAATTTTGCCGGCAAAAATAATTGCCATGATCGTGGGTGCTAGTTCTAGCACGGTCATTTCCCGAACTACTTGTGAGATGACAAATCGCGGTACAAGTGGTGTAACTAAGTTAAAAGCCGTCTGAACGGTCGTTACGGCACCCATAAAGGTAGAGACCAATACGAATAGTGAAATTGACTTCACACCAATTTGCACACATTCCTCCATCACCAATCGGTAGTAGGTGATGAATGTTTCTCTTCTCACTACCAGCGATTCAAGAAACAAAACGTAACGGCCAAATTCCTTCATCTAATTGACTTGATATACTATCTTGCTCAAAGATAAATATTCCTATGAACAAATTATTAGCACTTACCGGTGGTACGAAAGGCATTGGCAGAGCCGTGATAAAAAGGTTTGCACAGGTAGGCTTTGACGTAGTGACCTGCGCCCGAAAGGAAAATGACCTAGCGGATATGAAGCATGATTTGGAAACTAAATACTCCGTTAAGGTTCACACCTATGTGGCTGACATGTCGGTTAAAGCCCAAGTTGTTGCTTTTGGCGATTTTGTAAAGAGTATTCAACAGCCGGTGGATGTGTTAGTCAATAATGCTGGTTTTTTTATCCCAGGTTCCCTGCTGGATGAGGAAGATGGAGCCCTTGAACGGATGGTGGAAAGTAACGTGTATAGTGCCTATCACCTATCCCGCTCGATTGTACCCGCTATGAAAGAAATCAGAAGGGGGCATGTTTTTAATATGTGTTCAATAGCCAGTATCAAGGCTTATCCAAATGGAGGCTCCTATGCCATCTCAAAATTTGCATTATTGGGTTTTTCAAAAGTGCTCAGAGAGGAGCTTAAGGAATTTAACGTTCGTGTTACCGCTGTGCTGCCAGGCGCTACCCGAACAGCCAGCTGGGATGGAGTAGATTTGCCCGAGGACCGATTTATGCGGGCTGAGGATGTGGCCGAGACGGTTTTTTCCGCCTATTCTTTATCGGAACGGAGCGTGGTTGAAGAGATCATTATTAGACCACAATTGGGCGATATTTAGTGGTTTTTTCGTTGAACAAATTGGAGGGCAAACGGTTAACTTTGTAGAAATTAGCATTAAGTGAATACACACATTTCTCAAGTAAAGCAGTACTGCAATAGTTTAGTTAGTTACAGTCGCAGAAAGACCCGCGTGGTGAACATCGGAGACGTTCCATCGGGTGGAGGAAATCCAATCCGCGTACAATCAATGACCACAGTCGACACCATGGACACTAAGGGATCAGTGGAGCAGGTGATACGGATGGTGGATGCAGGGTGTGAATATGTTCGAATCACAGCGCCCAGTCTCAAAGAAGCTCAAAACCTGGAAGTGATAAAGAAAGAACTGCGGAGCCGTGGCTATACGGTGCCGCTCATCGCTGATATTCATTTTACTCCCAATGCAGCCGAGTTGGCTGCAAGGTTGGTCGAGAAAGTGAGAATCAATCCGGGAAACTATGCTGATAAAAAAAGATTTGAAGAAATCGAGTATACAGATGTAGCCTACCAGGCAGAGCTTGATCGAATTCGACAGAAATTTACACCACTGGTAAAGATCTGTAAGGAGTATGGAACCGCTATGCGAATAGGAACTAACCATGGTTCTTTATCCGATCGAATTATGAGCCGCTATGGCGATACTCCACTCGGCATGGTGGAATCAGCTCTCGAATTTTTGAGAGTCTGTGAAGACCAGAATTTCTATAATATTGTTTTATCAATGAAGTCAAGTAATCCGCAGGTGATGGTGCAAGCCTATCGGCTGTTGGTGCAGAAACTGGATGAAGAAGGTTTTCAACCCTACCCACTTCATCTTGGTGTTACAGAGGCAGGCGATGGAGAAGACGGCAGAATAAAATCTTCAGTAGGTATCGGCACTTTGCTAGAAGACGGGCTTGGCGATACGGTGCGAGTATCATTAACGGAAGAACCAGAGGCCGAAGTACCTGTCGCGCAGACGTTAGTAAGTCGTTACAATGAACGGAGTTCAAACATTGCGATTCCGGAAATGGTTGACTACCCAATTAATCCGTTTGCTTATACCAGACGTGTCACGAACGAGGTTTTGAATTTTGGTGGACACCAGGTGCCTCGCGTTATTGCCGACTTGTCGCTTAGAGAAAAGATTACTCCCGCATCATTCTTTGCATTAGGCTATCATTATTCAGTGCCTCTTGATAAGTGGAATATCGCAGACATTGCTTGTGACTATGTATTTGTAAATGACAAATCAGTAGATTTTGATATCCCCGGGACATTGGGCATTATTTACGCGCACAAGACTTGGCTTGACTACAAGGAAAGGGATCGATCTTATCCTTTTATTTTGGCTAAAGATTATCTGGCCGGAGTCGAGAAATCGAATCAGCTTAACTTCATTTATGCTTGCCTGGCAGATGTTTCTCTTGAATTTGTAAAAAAGATCAAAACCGACACTACAGTTGTGTTGTTGATCGATACCTACCACCCCCATGGCATGGCAGAGCAACGGAGATTATTCGTTGAGCTTATCGAAAGAGATTGTCGAGTTCCGGTCGTCATCGGGCGTGCTTATCGCGATCTAAAGGCTGATCAACTACAAATTTATTCGGGCACCGACATCGGAGGGTTATTGATAGACGGACTAGGAGATGGCGTTTTCATTGCTGCCGAGAATTGTGGGTCAGACAAACTCGTCAACGAAACTGCATTTAATATTCTGCAAGCGACCCGTACCCGCATTTCAAAGACTGAATACATTTCCTGCCCATCTTGTGGGAGAACATTATTCGACCTGCAGGAAACGACTGCCAAAATAAGAGCTCGAACCAGCCACTTGAAGGGTGTGAAGATTGGTATTATGGGTTGTATCGTCAATGGCCCTGGTGAAATGGCTGATGCAGATTATGGCTACGTAGGATCTGGGCCTGGCCGCATTACTTTGTACAAGGGAAAAGAAGTAGTGAAGAAGAATGTTCCAACGCCACAGGCAGTGGACGAACTCATTAATTTGATTCGAGATGGGGGTGACTGGATTGACATGCCAACTAATTAGGCTTCATTAAAAGGTTATGACTATGGAAAACACAGAGGAGGGGAAAGATGCTAAAAGAAACGGTTTCAAAGAATTCTTTTCGTTAGGAGAAGTAGGTGGCTACTTTTTCCGGAAGAAAGATCCCAACCGGCCTTCAAACATCAACATCAAGATGATGCATGGCGTTAACAAAATTTCAATTGCTATTTTTTTGATTGGTGTACTTTATCTCGTGCTAAAGCGACTATTATGAACCTTGCCTCTTTTCAAAGCTACTGCCTGGCGAAGAAAGGAGTGACCGAGGAATTTCCTTTTGATAACAATACTCTTGTCTACAAGGTGATGGGCAAAATGTTTGCGCTCGCAGATGTGGATTTGTTTGAAAGCATCAATTTGAAATGTGAACCGGAGAAGGCTGCTCAATTGCGGGAAGAATACGCCAGTGTATTACCTGGGTATCATATGAGTAAAAAGCACTGGAATACTGTCCTCATGGATGGAAGTGTCCCGGATAAGAAGGTGAAGGAATGGATCGATGATTCTTACAATTTGGTAGCCTCGAGTCTCACCAAAAGCCAGCAGAAAGCCTTAGAGGCGTTATGATTTGATTATCAATAATTTACGTTCTGGTTACATTTCTTACATTCTTCGGATTACTTCGGTTAATTAATTAGTTTTGTTAATTAGGTTAACCCTTTTTTAATGTCTAGGGCGGTAATTGTTTTCATTTTTGCTTGCTGCGGGTTGCTTTTTGGCTGCAATACCCAAAAGAAGATATGCCCTGCCTACCAAAGCGCCTTTATTTTTGACAAATCCTCACAAAAGGAAGCATTTGTTTATTACAATGCCAACAAAAGCCAGGCGCGCGAAGTGTTAGCATCTAATAGTAAAACATTAACACTGCCCGCCAACGATTCTACCTGGGAAAAGAGTGTCGTGCTGCCTGGGCCAGCGTTACCAAAAGAAAGAAAAACCAAAAAAACTCGCTATTTGCTTGTGCCGAAAAAAACGTATAAGAAAGCCTTGCGGGCACTTCAGACGATCGAAATGAAACCAGTATATCCCAAAAAGCCGACAGACTCAGTTGATATAAAGAAAGCATTGGATAGTGCAGCACGGAGCATTACAGATACCTTGTCTTCCCATGCTAATGCAGATAAGCAGGAAGAAAAAGATAGTACCTATGTGATTTCGATTGAGAAGGAAAAATTCAATGTAGATCAAGAAAACTACATGTGGTACTTTAGGAAAATTCTCGTGTTGCCAGACGTGCGCATTGCGTTAGAAGGAGCAAAGGAAGAAGCCGGAGCATCCAAGAAGTCTGCAAAGAAAGGTGGTTTCTTTAAGAACCTGTTCAAGAAAAAAGATAAGAAGGCGAAGATGCCTGTTAAAGATAAAGTGAAACTAGTTGATCAACCTATCGACTCAACCGGGGCAGTGCCAGACGCTCCTCAGGCTGTTAAAAAGAAAAAGGGAGTGTTTGGATTTTTGAAAAAGAAATCAGCTGATGCAGGTCCTCCAAAAAAGGCCGAACCAAAGAAAGAGGAGGAAGAAAAATTCTGATTAAATATGTTAAGCTAAAAGTTGAGGAAATTAATGAGAGATCCGAGAGTATTGGCACCGTCATCGAAAATTTGAACTTTAAAAAATAACCAATCTTGGAATGAGACAAAAACTTTGTCAAAACCTTTGATATAAAATTTAATTGGAAATGAAAAAAAATGCGGTTACAGTACTTTTTCTTTCGGTTGCTTATTCATTTACCTATGGACAAGTTTCAACTGATTCGATTTCAATGAAAAAAGTATTTGGTGGTTACCAGTTTTACCAAGACGACAAAAGATTAAGTATTGGTCAGCTTGTCGATATGATGAAACCAAATGACCAGGCTTATCAGCAAATTAAATCCGCACGCTCAAATAATACACTAGCAACCATTATTGGTGGTGTTGGTGGATTTATGGTAGGATGGCCGTTAGGGACAGCATTAGGTGGTGGAAAACCAAACTGGGCGTTGGCTGGAATAGGGGCAGGATTAATTGTTGTTTCTATTCCAATAGCCCAGAGTTTTAATAAAAAAGCGAAACAGGCAGTAAATACTTTTAACGGTGGATTGCAAACAAGTTCAATTTGGGATAGAAGCAAATTGGAGTTTTCAATGACTGGAAACGGAATTGGATTAACTCTTAGTTTTTAAGGATTATCTCTAAACAATATGCGCTTGTTTATAAAGCTATATTTGATTGCCCTTCCTATCTTTTTTATGGTCGATATGATCTGGTTGGGTCTGTTGGCGAAAAATTTTTACAAGAATCAAATTGGTTTTCTGATGAAGCCGGATGTGAACTGGACGGCTGCCATCATTTTTTATTTGCTTTTTTTAGTGGGAGTAGTTTTGTTCGTGATTGAGCCGGCACTTGAGAAGAAGGATTTGATGTTCGCACTTAGTAGAGGCGCACTTTTTGGATTGATCACCTACGCTACTTATGACTTAACCAATTTGGCGACTCTTAAAGATTGGCCACTAAAGGTTGTAGTTGTTGACATGATCTGGGGAGCGGTGTTGTCCGGAACTGTGTGCGGGTCTTCCTATTGGATCGCCAACAAATTAGGTCTTTAGTAGTAAACGACAAGACCATGATCAATCGATATGCCGGTGAAATACACATAAACCCTGTGCGCATATTGCGAAATGATGATTTTAATAATGATGGACAGATCAAGAATATCAATGGAACAATTGAGTTGGCAATGGAGCTCAACCAACAGATTGGTATCCGTTTGCAGATGATTTTGGGTTGGTTGAAAAAGGGGAGTGGCTCATCTGCACAGTTTCATTTTGCAGAAGGTGGTTATATCAGCGTGCGAGGATTATCTGATACCGAACTGAAGGAACTATCTGCCAAAGGAATGATAGAGCTTTTTGATTTTGCAACAGACAAAAGTTGGGTAAAAAAACACGGCCAGCATTTTGGGCTTATCTGGGAAAATGGACGGGCAGTGGATATTTCTTGAAAGTTGTACTGAATGGCTAACTACATGCATAATCGTACGGTTTCCACTGGTGAAGAAATCGCAAATGCGATCACTCATGGAATAGGTGCACTGTTGGCCGTTGCAGCATTGGTAGTTTTGATTGTAATGGCCGCCATTCACGGAAGTGTTTGGCATATTGTTAGCTTTTCCATTTTTGGCGCAACACTTGTGCTTCTCTATTTTGCATCCACACTTTATCATAGCCTTACTCATGCTAAAGCCAAAAGGGTATTTCATAAGTTTGATCACATTTCAATCTATTTATTGATTGCTGGAACATACACTCCTTTCTGTTTGACTGCGCTAAGGGGCTGGATAGGGTGGACAGTGTTGGGAGTTGTTTGGAGTTGCGCCATTCTGGGGGCTGTGTTAAAAGCGATCTCGGTTGGCAAGCGAATTAAGCTATCAACGGTGTTGTATATTTTGATGGGGTGGGTGATCCTGGTGGCTATCCAACCGTTGTATAAGGCAATGCCTTTCAATGGTTTTTTGTTTCTGATAGCAGGAGGGATCTCTTATACGATCGGCACTATTTTCTTTATCAGAAACCAAGTGAAGTATAATCATAGCGTATGGCATGTGTTTGTGTTAGGCGGCAGTGTGTTGCATTTTTTTGCTGTGCTAAGCCTGTTGAATTGAGTTCGTCCCACCTTGAAAGTTAGCTAGCAATCTGGTAGGTTATAGATCTGAACCGCTAGATGTGAATTTAATTGCCTTTTAATCGATGTTATGGCATTCACATTTTTTCTTAATTTGTCAATCGAATTATATGCGATAACCCAAAGCCGAAGTGCCGATTTATGGAGCCGGCAAGTTTCTAGCAAAAAGGTACTTAGAGGTAGGCAAAATAGAGTAGAAGGCACGCGTTGCAAACGCGCTCCAGCGAGGGTGAATAAAGGTTCGATCAAATAAAATAAGTATGGCCAGAATAGTACTAGTAATAACAGGGACATTTGTTATATGGCTTTTTACAATGCGTAAGTATTCCATATCTGAAGTCTTTGAACAAAACCCTCCAGATGCTTATTTTTATGGATTGATTTTTTATTCTGTTATTGGGTGCCTGGGGTCTATTATTTACGTGCTATATAAATGAAAGCGGCATTAATTCTCCGCATAGTCTCGCCTCGGACTCTGCGGCAAAATGAACTCTGGGTTGGAGGTCGGCTTGGTTATTCAGTGCCCTTTAATTCTTGGACAATAAACAAAATATTTAAATGGACACTAAAAGCGGAGGGTTGATTATGAAAATTGGAATAATTCTTAGGTCATTTTCCATGTTCTTCGTATTCAGTTTTGTTTATATTGTTTTTAGAGGCTTGTATAGTAGCCCTGATACCAGTGAATTTCTAGATCATTCTGACTACGGAAAATTTTTAACAAAATCTTTTTATGTTATCGCAGGGATTGTAATTCCAGCTAGCATATTCTACTCTATGGTTTTTGGAGTAAACCGCAGGGCGAATTCAAAAGTAGTGATACCAGCGGTGTTGCTATTAATAATTTTGCTCGAATTGTTTGTTTACAAGTAGTTCCAACTAAAGCACAAGAACGGGCTTCTCTTGGTTGCCCCTTCTTCTCGCGCAAGTCACAAGCTTCGGGGACTCGGGCGAAAAGAGAAAGATCCATCTCATTTCTTCGCAGAGTTACTCGTCTTGACAACTCTGCGTAATAGAAGCCAACTCAATTCTCAATTCTTTAATTCTCCGCAGAGATTCTGTGATGAATTCCAAAGAACTTCCTTTGTTTTTTTGATGTCGAAATGATGGACAACCCCCGTGGTTCACCGCCATGCGATTGAATTTGGTGCGTTTTGGGTTGCCCACATTCCAACATCAGTTATTA
>JAJTGQ010000004.1 GCA_021299455.1 Flammeovirgaceae bacterium
CAAAACTTATTTCTGTGCTTTCCATATAATTTTAGGTGGCCTAAATGGCCAACTAAAATTAGCAAAATTCATCTTCGTTCGGGTGTGCTAGTCGCTCATGGAGATTTCATGATCTTAAAATGGACTAAGTTATCTCTTGAATGAAGGCGAATCAAATAGATCCCGCTTCCTAAATCAGAAAAATCAACAGATGTCTCCTTGCCATTCACTTTCTTCGAAACTACAATCTGCCCTATTAAATTAGCAACCGTTACTTCATCTATTCCGGCATGATATGTAACACTCAAGATATCAGTAACCGGGTTAGGATAGAACTCTAGAAGGGGGTCATTTATTTCTATACCCGTAATTAAAGATGCAGTGACTTTTAAAAACGATACACTTTCGCAGCCCAACACAGTCTGAGTGGCATAGTAAGAAGATCCGCTGAGTACTTGAGTTGATAGTGCCAGGGTATTTCTTGTATTGATAGCATCCATTTCTGTTGCATACCATTTGATCGATGCACCAACAGCAGCTAATGCCGTAATAGTTTTTCCGGTCTCAACAATCTGTGAAGAAGCGCCTGAAGGTGCGGGTGGAATTGGATTGACTATGGCGGTTATGCTTAACCTAGCGCTCGATTCACAACCCACTACGGTTTGAGATGCAAAATATTGAATATTGTTCACCAGTAGTGTAGAAGAAGGTAAGGGAGTACCACTGGTTGAGGTGGAGTACCACTTGATTGCGTTTCCTGTTGCTACTAAATTGCCTATTGTCGCTCCTTGACAAAAGGTTTGAGTTGAAGCTCCGACAGGTGCTGATGCTGTGGTTACGTTAGCAAGTACCTCCAACCGCACAACCGATTCACATGAGTTCAAGGTTTGAGAAGCATAATAGCGAACCCCGTTTGTCAAAGCCATAGTAGATACCAGCGTGGTTCCTCCCGTTGCTGCTGCGTACCATTTAATATTATTTCCAGAAGCGACCAAGTTGGCAACTGTCGCTCCTGAACAAAAAGTTTGGGAAGAAGCACCAGTAGGTGGTAACGAACTATTTAATGTTACCAAGACCTCCAGACGTGTGTGCGACTCGCAATTATTGAGTGTTTGAGTTGCGTAATACCGAGTTCCATTCGTTAGAGTGGCAGTGGACGCAAGCGATGCTATTGCCGTTAGAGAAGCGTACCATTTAATGTTGGTGCCTGTTGCCAACAAGTTTGCAACAGTAGCACCGGCACAGAACGTTTGACTGGTTGATCCTGAAGGTAACGTAGTGCTATTCAGAGTTACTAAAACCTCTAAGCGTGTTTGTGACTCACAAGCGTTAACTGTTTGAGAAGCATAGTAGCGAGTTCCGTTTGTTAAAGCATTTGTAGGTGCCAATGGTGATCCACCAGTTGCTGAGGTATACCATTTAATTGCGGATCCGTTCGCAACTAGGTTTTCAATTTTAGACGAAGGACAAAGGTTTTGAGCTACTTCACCTATTGGAGCTACCGGTGGGGACTCATTTATGGATACAAGTACCTCAAATCGGTATTTGGATTCACAAGTATTAATGGTTTGAGAAGCGAAATAGCGGGTAGAGTTTATTAATGCAGACGGAGCAGGAAGAGGAATTCCTCCGGTTTGACTATTGTACCACTTTATTCCTTGCCCAATTACCTGCAAATCTGAAATGCTTCCAGCCATACAAAATACCTGATTGGAAGAGCCTGTTGGTGCAGAGACAACACCTTCATTTATTGATGTTGATATACGCAACCGTGACTGCGATTCGCATCCGTCAATTATTTGTGCAGCGAAGTAATCACTGTTGTTTGCAAGAATTTCTGAACTAGAGAGCGGAATTCCTCCATAAGAACTTCTATACCACTTCAGGGCAGAACCAATTGAAGATAAGTTTGCCACAACCGGTGTCGTTTCACAGAATGACACCTGTATTGGATAACAAGCCGGGATAAACATTTGAGAGTTGCCAACAAAAGCACTTGCTCCAAAATACTCACCCCAACTCCACAAAGTACCATCTGATTTAGTAGCCGTGGTCCGATTTTCATATGAGAAAATATGCAGCCAGTTAGTATCTGAGCCTACTTTTGTGGGGACACGCTTGGCACGGGTTGTAAAGTCGCCATGTTGAAACTCCCCATTAATGCCCCAAGCCCACAAAGTCCCGTTCTCTTTAATTGCAAGACTAAAGTACTGACCCGCTGAAATATTCATCCAATCTTTGTCGGTACCAATTTGAACGGGTGAAAGCTTGTTGTTCGTTGTGCCGTCTCCTAATTCCCCACGAATGTTAAAGCCCCATGCCCATAATGTGCCATCGGCCTTAATTGCTAGGGTATGGTATGTGCCCAAAGCAATTTTTCTCCAATTGTTGTCCGTCCCAATTTGTTTCGGAAGGTCAGAAAAAATACTTTCTCGAATGCCACTGCCTAATTCACCATAGGTATTGTTTCCCCATGCCCACAGAGTACCATCTTTTTTTATTGCAAAAAATCTATAATGACCAGCTGACACTGATTGCCAATCACTGGCGTTGCCCCACCTAATTGGTCGATCTTCGTCTGACTCACCCCATTCCCACAAAGTACCATCTGTTTTTACTGCATAGCAATTATGCTTATCGGTGGAGATAGACTGCCAATCATTATCTGATCCAATTTGAACAGGCGCGTTACGATTTATTCTTGTCCCATCGCCCAGTTGACCTAGGTGATTATCTCCCCATGCCCACAACGTACCATTGCTTTTCAATCCAAAAGTTCGAAAAAATGCACCATTTGAAACAAAGCTCCAGTTTGTATCGGTCCCTACCTGTCCGCTCCCCCCGTTACTGCCAGTGCCTAGTTGTCCATAAAAATTTTCACCCCAAGCCCATAGTGTTCCATCCGCTTTAATTGCAAAGGTGGTGCTCAAGGTTGTAACACTAATTCGCCATTCTTTGTTTAAAGGATTTTCAACTGTTGGGGTAGTCTTTATTGATACCGACACTTTTAAACGAGAAGTGGATTCACAACCATTTACAGTCTGGGAAGCATAATAGATATCTCCATCTTTTAGAGTATATGAAGAGGGAAGGCTAGTGCCCCCTGCTGGTGCATCATACCATTTCACATTTAAACCCTCAACCAACAACTTTGTAATATCTGCAGAACTACAAAAAGTCTGAATAGCTTCTCCCGTAGGAATAACAGATAATCTAACTTTTACCGGCAATCGTACACAAGATTCTAGAAAACCAACATTGGAAGTAGCATAATAGATGCTTCCATTAACTAGCTTCGTATCTGGCATTAATTCCATTCCCCCTTTTGCGAGAGTAAACCACTTAACCGAAGTTCCATTTATTACAATGTCTTTTACTTTAGAACCATCGCAAAAATCTTGTACGCTCGAACCAGTTGGTTGGGGAATAGTATTAATGCTCACCAATACATCTAATCTTGTTGTTGACTCGCAAGAATTATCGGTTTGGGATGCGTAATAACGATTCCCATCAAATACTGGAGTGTTATTGGATAATGGGGCTCCTCCAGTGCTTAAAGAATACCATTTAATATTTTTTCCTAAAGCTTCCAAACCAGATACTTTATCATTAGCGCACAATGCTTGGACAGAAGCACCGGTGGGTGGAGGGGTTTGAGTATTGTTAATTAATGCGGTAATTTCAAATCGTGATATTGATTCACAAGAGTTGACAAACTGACTGGCATAATAGCGACTTCCACTCAAAACTATTGTATTCATTGACAAAGGCATTCCTCCAAATGGGCTGCTGTACCACCTTACGTTTGTTCCATTTGCCTTTAGATTTCCAACAGTAGCAGACGTGCAAAATTGCTGAATTATCTCACCTGTTGGTGGTAGGGACAATGACTGCGGTTCGTAATAATCATTCCATGTGCCATCTCCTATTTTCCCCCAAGTGCCTTCACCCCAAGCCCAAAGCGTGCCATCGGTTTTAAATGCAAATGAATGTTTCTCGCCAGATGAATTTAATTGCCAATTTGTATCCAGACCAATCTGAGTAGGAATAGTATTTGTATTAGCTGCGCCAAATCCAAACTTACCAATAATCCATCCACAGGCCCACAGAGAACCATTTGTTTTGGTCGCAACAAAATTATTATACCCGGCTGAAATGGTTTTCCAGTCTGCGCCTAGTCCTACTCGCGTTGGAACATTCTTGTTATCGAAAGAGCCGTTACCCAGTTGACCCAAATCATTACTGCCCCATGCCCATAGCGTTCCATCGGTTCTTATGCCAATAGAGAATGAATTTCCTACCGCAATTGATTGCCAATTGGTATCGGTCCCGATTTTATTCGGAGTAATTCTATCTGTTGATGTTCCATTGCCTAATTGCCCA
This sequence comes from Flammeovirgaceae bacterium, assembly GCA_021299455.1. Classification (GTDB taxonomy): domain Bacteria; phylum Bacteroidota; class Bacteroidia; order Cytophagales; family Cyclobacteriaceae; genus ELB16-189. The sequence continues at coordinate 4,363 of JAJTGQ010000004.1, forward strand.
TTATAGTTATAGCCCCAAGCCCATAGCGAACCGTCCACTTTAATTGCAATTGTATGATTGCCTCCCGCAGAAACAGCTTTCCAATCTGAGGATGTGCCAACGCGCGTAGGCACGAAGGCGGCACTCGCCTGATTGCCCAATTGGCCAAAGAGGTTGTTACCCCAAGCCCAGAGGGTTCCGTCAGTTTTGATTGCCAAAGTAAATGCCCTTCCCTCAGATACGGATTCCCAATTATTGTCCGTACCAATTCTTACAGGGATAAATCTTTTATTGCCAAAAGAGCCATCTCCCAATTGTCCCCAAAAGTTATCACCCCAAGCCCACAAGGTTCCATCTTTTTTTATAGCAAGAGAAGAATTACCTCCGGCTGAGATTATTTTCCAATTTGAATCATTTCCAATTTTAACAGGAACACTTTTTTCTATTGTTGTTCCGTCTCCTAATTGACCCGCGCCATTAAAGCCCCACCCCCATAACGTGCCATCTGGCTTAATAGCAATGGTGTGATCGATTCCCGCAGAGACGGCCTGCCAACATTGCGCATTAAGTGTTGTGCTAAAGAGAAAAAGAAAAGCAATGGTGCCTAATTTTCTTATTCGGTGATATCGTTTTGTTTTTATCACAATGATCTTTGCGTTCTTTGTTCTCTTGCCTAGGCAGAACCATAAATTTAGTAAAGTTTATGCAATACCCATGAAGGAGTTGGTTGTAAAAATTGTCAGTTCTGCGCTCAAGAATTTGCAAATCATTGTTATCGTATTGTGAGCGGCAAAAAAAAGGGATTCTGACACCTTACTAAAGAATTACCAAATGACTACTTAACTCCTACAGCAGCTACGAGAGGTTTTTTTAGCTTTGTAACCATGATACAAAAAATAAGTTGGCCTTTCCTGCTGATAGTTGTGTTTGCTTCTTGTCAAAAGTCAAAGACTGAAAAGTCAGCCTACCCAGATCACGTGGGTGATATTGCTTTCGATGAAAAAACAGATGATCCCAACTTTAAAATTTGCTTAAATGGACGGATTCCACAGTACTACGAATTTGGTAAAAGTCTTCAATACAAAGGAGAGAAACCCGCCATTGACAAACATTTTGAAATTCTTAAACAGAATGAATCAACAGCAGAATCAGGTTACATTACCATTCGATTCGTTGTGAATTGTGAGGGGAAGACAGGGCGCTACAGAATTGAAGAAATGAGTAACGACTACCAGCCTATGTCGTTTGACAAAAAATTGGTAGAGAAGATCTTGACTTTGACTAGAGAATTGAATGGTTGGATTGTCGGTGGAGATCAAGCGCATCCTGTTGACTACTATCAATACCTGACTTTCAAAATCGAGGGAGGAAAATTAATTGAGATTATGCCATGACCAAGAGTATGCTGTCTGCCAGTCGACTTGTTTTTGTTTTTCTACTAACGTCACTCGCGTTGGTTGCTTTTGCCGAGCCTAACTGCAATATCTACAAAATGGAGAATAATATGCCATGCTATGAGGCGTGCGTTCTTGCAACCACGGGTGGAGGGGAACAGGGATCCAGAAAATCTCAAGAGAAATTTGACAAAGCCATCGAGCAATGCCCCGCATTGGACTATGCCTACATGGAAAAATCTGTGCCTTATTTGAAACGTGGCGAATTCATTACCTGGAAAAAATTGATCGACAAGGCTGTGGAGTTAAATCCAACTCTTCACTTGGGCTATCGGGGTTGGTGTCGTTATCAGTTTTTGAGAGATTACCGTGGTGCTATCAAAGATTTTGAAAGGTTGGATACTCTGTTTCCGCACGACATTGGATATTCTCAAAACGGGGACTATCAGCTAACTATCGTGAAGGCTCTCTGCTATAGCGCGATTGGTGAAAAGGATAAGGCTATCACAATCATAGAAGCTCAACTCGGTAAAAAGGGATATTCCCCCATGGTGTATGATTACCTCCACCTGGGTGTTTTAAAAATGGAGACGGAAGATATAGCCGGAAGTATAGAATCTCTTACCAGATCAATTGCACTTAATGATTACCTGGCTGAACCCTATTATTATCTTGGGCTTATCTATAAATCGAAAAATCTTAAGGCAGAATACAAATCCGCTATGGAAAAAGCAAAAGCCTATTACCTGAAGGGATACAAACGATTTGATCCGTATACTCACCCGATGCACAAAGTGTATTTGGGTGATATTGATAATGAGCTTTCCATTGCCCAAACATTCTGATGGCTAATTTATTCAAAACAATAGCTTGTTCGTTCACGCGTTATTCGTGCATAACCTTTATGTTCTTGAAATTCTTGTTTGCTTTTCTTGTAATGAGCCCTTTTCTGAGCCTTGCTCAGCTCTCTGTGGAAGAGTCTGAGCTAATGGCACGAATGGCGCCCAATAGTACCATCCCTAACGAACTCGTTTCTACCCGCTCGGTGGTTGTTTACCAAAATACTTTTACAGCGAAGGAGTTGCAAGAAGCTCACACCTTCTTTCAACAAACAGGCATAGATGCCGTTGCCTATTTTGATATCGCGCGTTTACTGGCTGGCCATGAAAGTAGAAAGGCCTATGCCGCTAACCTATTGGCCAGGGGAATAAAATATTTGATCCTATTTCAAAAGATTGAAAAAGGGTATCGATTTATATTTTGCCCTTTCAATGGTAAGCCAGACTTTGTAGAAAACAACAGCTTGGTGTGGCAACAAGAGAACGCTTCTCTGAACGAACTGCTCAAAACCGTCTATCGTTTTGCGGTGAGCAATTTGAAGAAAACGAATTTTCTTATCAATGATCTTCCCGAGACAGACCTTACTGTGAACGTGTTCAAAGGACGCATTAATCAAAATTTCTCACCCCTTGTAAAAACCTTTAAAACGGCCATTCCCCGTTTTGGCAATGCAGCTGCAGATGCTGAACTGGAAGCCTACCTCAAAGAAAATTTTCCGGTTAAGTATGAATTCGTAGATCCACAAATAGATGAAGCAGCGTTAGCGGCCAAAGGCTTTCGAACAATTTTACGTTATGTCCACACGCGCGGATTACTTGCCAAGGAGATATTGGGCTTTGACATGACGCAACAAGCACGTTCGTTACCCACTGCCATCGTGGTTAACAATGAGATTCAAATTAAAACCATACTGGCAGAGCAAACCGTGTATAAATTCTTTTTCAAAAATCTTGATTATGGTGATCTGTTCCTCGGCAACAAGTGGGATGCCGATGTTACCTGGCAGGACGCCCTGCGAAATCACATTGAGGCATTGAAACTAAATCAGCAAATCACCTCAGTAAATAAATAGAAACAGACCGAACAGCTTACGCCTTTCCGGTCTTTCTTCCTTTTTGCACTAATACGAAGGCAACGATCAACAACAATAAAATGACAAATCCATTACCCGTCTGAAAGAAGGGGAAATGAAAATCTCCCCATCCAAAAAAGAGCTTGAATGGAAGGGCAATCATCGCTATACATGCTCCAAAAATGGCCGCGATAATACCAATTGCTGCTCCAAACAGCCCGACAATCACGCCAAAAAGTGCGGCAAGCACTGCAATCCAGATCGGGAAAGTGATAACCAGAAGTACGACAACCAGTAGTGTGGAGGTTCCAGAAGAAGATCGCGCCATAAGATTTTTGTTTTGCTGGCTATGCTGCAATAATCGTTCAGCTTTTACCCAAACATTGAATTTATTCTATTTTGGCCACTTTTTCGCGCGAGTAAATATTAATCTGTTACAAACTGTCTAATTCTGAACAACTGTTTATGCAAAAATGAACAGCTAATCCTGTACCCACACCAAAAACGAAACCATCACCAACTGATCATTGAGGTATTGAATGATGGGATCTTCCGGGTCAAATTGATTGCCATATTTCTTGCGGATTTCAGTCAACTCTTCATCTGTCACATACTGAGTCGCGATCAATCGGTGCGATGGGTCTACCTTTTTCTTGAGGGAAATAAGCATTCTCTTCATATTGGTGGTATTTATCAAACAATGGTACAATCTGTTTTTCCACCAAAGAATGATATCCGTCAGGTTTGCAGAGAGCAAAGAAATTCGGATTTGCGATTTAGGTCTCGCCAGCCAAATCTAAAACATATCTTCTAAGCTTCGGACTAATATGAAAACCAGCGTTTTCGGAAAGGCTATCCAAAGTTTGAGAAACTGAATTGATGAAGCCTTTCTCCTTAGCCCTTAATAAAGTACCAAGCAGTCCAACAATTTTTATTCCGAAGGACTCAGCTATCTTTCGTCCGATTAATTCATCAATGATAAGAAAGTCGGCTTTTAGTTCGATCGCCAACGCAATTGCTTCTGATTCTCCAGCATCCAAATCTAATGCTAACTTTTCAACTAGCTTTAAATCAGAGGTTGATCTTATTTCTATCCATTCTAAGGAATCAATGATGTGTTTCTGCTCTTCAATCTCGCACAACTCTACATAAACTTTCGTTGGAATGGTTATGCTGCCATAAACTTGGTTGAGAATCAGTAGCAAATCAATCTTTAACAAATTTGTGATCGCTGAAGTATCACTAACAACGATCATTGCAAAAGCTTAAGATTTCTAATTTCTGATTCTAAATCTTCGATCCCTAGTTGTAAATAAATGTTTCTCTTAGCCAATTCCTTTTGAAACTGAACTAAGTCTAACCCAGCTATTCGTCTCGCCTTACCAATGCTCATACGTTGCTTTTCATACAAATAAGCCGCTATTTCAATACGCATTTCCATTGGACTGGTATTGGTGCTACTTAGTATTTCGTCTGGTATCGTAACAGTCATTTTTTTTACAAAGATATTAAAAAAAAGGTCGATATTAATTCAAAATTCAGTAGTCAAATTAACCAATGGCCTCACCAAAAAAAATCGGCATCTGGACAAGCACCTCATTGGTGATGGGCAACATGATTGCCTCTGCCATGTTTATGTTGCCGGCCACACTATCAACGTACGGCAGTATTAGTTTGATTGGTTGGGTGGTATCAGGCTTAGGTGCCATTTGTTTGGCTCTTGTATTTAGCTGGCTTAGTCAATTAATGCCTCTGGCCAATGGTGGGCCTTACGCCTACACGCGCGAAGGCCTGGGAGATTTTGCGGCCTTCCTGGTCGCGTGGGGCTACTGGCTTTCTATCTGGAGTACGAATGCGGCCATTGCCGTTGCCTTTCTAAGTTACCTCACCGTTTTTTTTCCCGCACTGGGTATAAACTCAATGTTTGCTGTTGGCGTAGGTCTTTCCGCCATTTGGTTTCTTACCTGGATAAACACCCGTGGAATCAGAGATGCCGGAGCTGTGCAAGTCATCACTACGATACTAAAAATTGCACCGCTCTTGCTAGTCACAATCGGTGGATTGTTTTACATCAACACCGAAAACTATTTTCCTTTCAACAGTAGCGGCACATCAAATATCAACGCCATCACCACGACCGCTACACTTACCCTGTTTGCTTTTCTGGGATTAGAATGTGCAACAATCCCATCGGGGCAAGTTGAAAATCCCGAGAAAACAGTTCCGCGCGCCACGTTGTACGGCACACTGGCTGTTACACTTCTCTACATTTTGGGAACGGTAGTAATTATGGGGGTGCTATCGCCAACAACACTTCAAACATCTAAGGCTCCCTTTGCTGATGCGGCAGCCTCCATGTGGGGCGAGTGGGCTCGCTATCTAGTGGCGGGCGGTGCCGTCATGTCGACATTTGGTGCGCTGAATGGTTGGATACTCATGCAGGGTCAAATACCTGCTGCTGCTGCCGTTGATAAATTGTTCCCTTCTGTGTTAAAGACTGAAAACAAATTCGGATCTCCGTATATCAGTATCATTGCAGGAAGTGTATTTGTTTCCTTTCTACTCTTGATGAATTTCTCCAGAAGCCTGGCGGATACCTACCAGTTTATCATTTTACTTTCCACGATGACGGTGTTAGTGCCCTATTTATTTTCTGCTGTATCATTCGCCATCTTGGCGGTAAGAACCAAACAACTAAAATGGAATAGCGCTACTAAACTCACAATCGCACTACTCGCTTTCGGATACTCTATGTGGGCAGTGGGTGGCTCGGGACAAGAAACGGTCTATTGGGGATTTTTGCTTCTTATGGCAGGTGTGCCTTTGTACGGGTGGAGTAAAATGAGGAGTAGTTAGTAGACTTCTTCTCAGCCAATCGGTTTTTTTTATCTTTGTATAAATGAATTTGAAATATGAGCTACAACGTATCATTTCAGGAGTTAGCGAAAATCCAGAAGGAAATATTATCAAATCAGCAGCCGGTTTCCTTAGAAAAAGCAAAGAAGCAAGTTCAGTCTCTTCAACAATCGAGCTCACAAAAGATCAAGAAACGGAGCAGTTAATCTGTTAGAATGATCAAAAAACATTTCAGCAAACTGCTATTGACGAAAAGCGATTTTTTGCTGAGATTACAATAAAAGTTTGTTTCGATTATAATAGATAAGCAACTAAATTTGTAATTAACGTAAATTGTATAATTGCATAAATGTCAGAAACTGATCTGTTAGAATTTACTGGTCTCGACAGAGCCATATCTATAAGTTCTAAGGGTAAAAATCACTCGGAAAGCGAATCTATTGTTTTAGACCAAGTCAATGAATTTGGATTAGATTCTGTTTACTTCAATACTGATGAGAATGGGAATAGCTTTCCAGCAGTGTTTTTGAAAAGAGTAAAAGATTTTGACATAATAACACTGCAAGCAGTTGCCGAAACCCACAAAAAGATATGGAACTACAAAAAAGTGTTATTCTTCTATGTTTATTCCGATAGAGAAATTCGTATCTATAACTGTTCCGAAAAACCTTTGATTGTAACGAAGGGAGGTTTTGATTTTGAAAATGAATTGAAAAGCATTGAAATTAAGGCTTATATCTTATCAGACAAAGAGCAACTTAATGAACTTACCAAGTTGTTTTCAAGAACTGCGATTGATTCGGGGATTGTTTGGACCTTAGAAGATGCTCAGTTTATCAGAGATAAAATAAATCTGCAAAATAGAGTCGATAAATATTTAGTAGAAAGTTTAGTAAATACCGCACAGCAACTCGAAAAGCAGGGGCTTGAAATTGACTTTATTCATAAAATCATTCTACGTTCTCTTTTCTTACTGTATCTTGAGGACAGAGGCGCTACAGATGATAGATTATACTCTCAGATAAAAAAAGGTGCAAAATCATATTTTGACCTTCTAAATGATACAAAAGCTACTTATCAATTGTATGAACGACTGGAGGAGTATTTTAATGGCAACATTTTTACTATTGAGAAAGGTGAAAAAATAACTTTTGATCAGCTACAACTTTTAAAAAAATGTTTCATCAGTGGCAATGATAGTACAGCACAAGTACAATTATTTGAAAACTGGAGATTGTTTGATTTCAGCATCATACAAATTGAATTGCTAAGTGAAATCTACGAAAACTTCTTGTTCAAAACTGACCCAAGCCAAAAGAAGCGAACAGGAACATATTATACACCTCCTGCATTAGTGGAGTTTATCCTGAACGAAAAACTACCCATCAACAAAACAGAAAAAAACTATAATGTTAAAGTTTTAGACCCAAGTTGCGGTTCGGGTATTTTTTTAGTAGAAAGTTTTAAGCGATTGGTAAAACGCTATGAAAACCAACATAAAGAAAAGCTAAGTGACTTTGACAAGCTAAAAAAACTCTTAACTGATAACATCTTTGGAATTGAACTACATCAACAAGCGATAAAAGTAGCTGCATTTAGTTTGTATTTGGCGTTGGTTGATCAGCTAGATCCAAAAACGTTATGGCAAAAGAAAAAACATCGTTTGCCGAATCTTATCAATAATCCTAAGGACAAATCATTAAAGAAACAAGGCAAAAATCTATTTTGCAGAGATACTATTCAGCAAAATATAGAAATTGAAAGTATTGATTTCAATTTGGTAATCGGAAATCCACCATTTGGAACAACTGATTTACAGAAATCTGTCCGTAGTTATTGCGATAACTATGGTTTTGCCAAGGAAATGGTACTACCTTTTCTTCACAAAGCAACAAAGTTTGCCCCTAAGGGCGAAATAGCTCTGATATTCAATACCAAAGTTTTAACCAACACAGGGGGCACTTATCAGAGCTTCAGAAAATGGTTATTTAATGATTGTTATGTAGAAAAGGTTTTTAACTTTTCAATTCTTCGTAATGCAAAAAAGAATTTTGGTGGCCAGTTATTTGGCGATGCAACCGGCCCAATAAGTATTGTTTTCTATCAAAATAAGCAACCTAAAAAGCCTTTCAATAAGATTGCATATTACGCTCCAAAAACATTCATCAAAACCAATGTGATTGATGGATTGAGTATTGACTTCACCGATTTAAAATATCTGCCAAGAGAAGAATGTCAAAAACCCGATACAAAAATTTGGAAAGTTGCAATGTGGGGCGGAATGAATGATTGGGAGTTGATACAACGGTTGGACAATTCTAAACTTAATTCTATAAATAAATTTGCAAAAAAAAATAATATAGAATCAGGGGTTGGCTTTCAACTGCTCACCCAAAAGAAAGATAAAGCCAAATTTAGTGAAACCTTAACTAAGCTAAAATACTTAGATGCTGATGTTATAACAAGATATTACACATCGGATAAGTTATTGAGGGATGTAAAAAAGTCTATCAAAACTCCCAAAGCAACCAAGTTCTATAAAGATTACTATAAAATTGGTGATATTAATGGATTAGAAAAACTAACAGCTTTTAGAAGATTAGGAGATATTGAAGCTTTTACTAAACCACATATAATAGTAAAAAAAGGTTTAGAACAAAATAGTATTTGTGCTTCTTTTATTGAAAATCAGTGTTCATTTAGAGATGGGGTTTATGGTTTTTACACCAGCAAAGAAAATATTGAAGAGTTGCATTTGCTATTAAGTTATTTTAATTCAAATCTAAGCACTTATTTTCTTTTTATGACCATTTCGTCATACGGAATTGAAAGAGAGCAAATAATGAAGAATGAATACTTGTCAATTCCTATTAATTTGAATGATGGGCAAAGTTTAAAAATAAAAAAAGCAACAACGCAAGTTTTATCGAAGCTAAAAGCAAAAAGCTTTTTGACTAATTCTATTGAAAACAAAGAGCTTGAAATTTTTATATCTAAAAATATTGACAGCGTAATTTATGAGAGTTTACATTTAGATATTAATGAAATTAATCTAATAAATGATAGTATAAATTACAATGTGGATTTATTTCACAAGCAAGAAAAATCAATTGCTCTATATCCTGTTCTACAAGAACAAACAACAGAATACGGAAAAACAATCAGTGCTAAACTCAATGAATTTCTTGATAGTCAAGATTTGTTTGCAAATGCCACAATCTATAATATCAGCAGGTTTACACCTTTAATGACCATTAAACTTTCTTTTTCTAAAAAGCAAAAAGAAGTAGTCACATCTCAAGAGTTTGTTGATGGTGAACTAGAAAAAATAGACCAGCATTTATGGGAAGAAAAATCAAGTAATATATATTTTAGAAAAAAACTAAATTACAAAACAGGAGATGATATTTATATCATTCGTCCTAACCAACGCAGATTTTGGTCGCAGTCAATGGCGTTAGAAGATGCTACAGAGCTAATTCTCGAAATATTAAACGGGAAGTAATAATGGCTTTGAATACGGTTGTTTACGAAAAACTCAGGAATGCTTTTGAGCAAAAATGTTGGCGGTTAATCATTGAAGCATATCAAATTTCATTGAAAGAACAAGTAATTCAATTAGACTGGAATGAAAACGATATTTCTTCCGAATTGCACCGCCATGTAAAAGAAAATCCTTTACGACTAAAGTGGAAAGTTTCAACCAGTGTAGAAGCGGATATTCCAAAAGACATTCCTAAAGTTAAAGGATTTTCAGACAGATTCCCGAGAATAGATTTTCGACTGACCTCGTTTATTTCAACTTATGAATATGAGTATTTCTTTGAAGCTAAAAATCTGAAACAAAACGATTCAGCGTTAAAGCGCAGATACATTATCACTGGGATTGACAACTTCGCTTCTAAAAAATACGAAAACGGTAGTTTGATAGGATACCTTCTTCAAGGAAAGACTGACGAAACCATTTTGGAAATTAACTCGATACTAAAATACAGAAAAAGAAGTGCAGAAGTTTTAAATTATAAAATGAGCAAATCTCTGGGAGTCTTTTATGAATCCAATCATAATGGAATTGGAACACTGAAGCATTTAATTTTTGACTTTACTTCTTTATAGCACGCTGATTATCGTATTAGATTATATCTGTACCCATGAACCTCACCTGCCAATCCGAATACGGAACGTTACAAAGTGTCTTTATTAAAAATGTGGTCGATGCGTTTGTTGATCAATCGACCATTTCAAAGGAGTGGAAAGAATTAAACTTTTTAGGCGAACCTGATTTCAAGATCGCTCAAAGCGAATACTTACTTTTTGAAAAACTCTTGCAAACGAATCGTAGCGAAGTTAAAAAGTTTGAAAAAAACGCCTCGGTTACAATGGACTCTATTTACTGTCGCGATGCAAGCATTGCCACCGACAACGGAATGATTCTATGCACTATGGGCAAGGCGGGACGAATGAACGAACCTGGCGCTGCTGAGAAAATGTATCGAGAACTCGGTGTCCCTATTTTGGGAAGAATTGAAGCGCCCGGAACAGTAGAAGGTGGAGACGTGGCTTGGCTTGATCAACATACATTGGCCATAGGCAGAACCTATCGCACCAATGCAGAAGGCATACGGCAGATACGTGAACTACTGACTCCGAGTGGTGTCAAGGTATTGGAAGTGCAACTTCCTCACTACAAAGGCCCTTCAGATGTGTTTCATTTAATGTCCATTTTCAGTCCTGTGGCAAAAGACCTGGCAGTGGTTTACTCACCATTAATGCCAATTGTGTTTCTTGAGGAGTTGATAAAGCGCGGCTTTCAATTGGTCGAAGTTCCCGATCCTGAATTTGAAAGTATGGGTTGCAATGTGTTGGCTATCGGCCCTCGCCAGTGCATCATGGTGAAGGGAAATGAAACAACCAAAGCAAGACTCTTGCAGGCGGGATGCACCGTATTAGAATATGAAGGACAAGAAATCAGTTATAAAGGGGGTGGTGGTCCAACCTGCCTGACACGCCCCCTTTGGCGTAAGGCTGAGTAACATCAGAATAGCTCCACTCGTCACGTTGTGCTTTGGCATCATTCGAAAATCAATTATCTTCGATCTTAGTGGTATAAAGAAATTTAGATGTTTCGCTGCCTTGTCTTTTTTTCAATCATAAGTTCCTCTGTATTCTCTCAAAGACTGGTAGAGGCAACTATTGTTGACAAGGAAACAAAAAAGCCTGTTCCATTTGCTTCCATCGGAATCATCGGAACGTCCAAAGGAACGAGCTCCAACCTGAATGGACAGTTTTCTATTTCGATAAATGAAACCGACTCCATTAGGATCACGTGTGTTGGTTACGAATCACTTTCATTGGGCGCCACACAATTGCTTCCTTCTATCGATTTAACACCGATAGTCACACAGTTGAGCGAAATCGTCATTCTTGATCGGGCCATCAACGCGAAAAGAGTTCTGCGCAGAGCTTTTGCAAACATTGATATCAACTACAACAATCGGCCTTTTCTTCAACAATTTTTCTATCGGCACTACTGCAAAGATGGCGCTGCCTATGGCCGATTGATTGAGGCGGCTATCGATGTGTGGAAGACCTCCGGCTATCGAACGGTTCAGCATGCGGCTGGGGAAAAGGAAGAGATTCGAGTGACCCAATTGCGAAGAAGTTTGGATAAAACCGAAATGGCCCAAGGTCATGATCCCATTTCTGTGGGAAACATTTTACAAGCTGATATAGTGGCCTATCAAACGGACAAAAGGAGTGAGCACATGTCATTCTATACAGACGTGAGCAATCTAAGAACCGACTTTGATAAGTATGATTTTTTATGCAAAGGAATTACCTATTACGATGGGTTAGAAGTATATGAGATTACCTACCAAAACAAAAAAGACTCGGTCCTGACTACGACCGGAAAGTACCTGGACTTGGTTGACATCAAGGGCACGCTTTTTATCACCACAGGAGGCTATGCGTTTGTAAGAACAGAAGAGCATAAATCATATGGGACAAACTCTCTGCTCACCTCTACCTTTTATCGAAAAGTGAATGATCGCTACTATCCTTATCATTTCATACGGCAGGGTGAAAGTGAATACGCAGATAAGCGAGTGCATTCCGTGCACCTGGAATTAATGTCGATGGAAATCAAAACAGATCCAACCATCAAAATCGTTGGTCAACTACCCAACCGCGAAGCCTTGTTGAGTATCTCCTATGATTCTACGTTTTGGAAAAGTAACTCCATCTTGAAAACTACTCCCCTGGAAGACGACATCATTCGCGATTTGGGCGGAGGAGTCTCACTTGATAAACAGTTTCTAAGGTACCATCAATTTGAAATGAACACGCGCGATGGCGGTGTAAATGGAGAAGAGAAGTTCAAATGGTTATTGGCCGATACTAAGGGGAATCGCATGTTGTACCTTCTTGTCTGGGCTGGCAATTTTAAATCGTACCTGGTTGATGTAGAGTTGGCCAAGCGTCTCCAGAAAAAATATAGAAATAAGGTGACGTTTGTTTTCTTATCTCTCGAAGACGATGAAAAAAGATGGAATGAAGTGGTAGAAAAATTTAGTTTGTATACGGACGGAATTATTAATTACCGAATAGGAAGTCGTTCGAAAACGGCCGCTTCTTTGGCAATTTCAGAAGCCCCAGGCTTTATGCTGCTAACACGCGATGGAGAAATGATTCGACCCACAAAAAGACCAAGCGATCCTTCTTTAGAAGAAGATTTGCTCAAACTGATCGGGCAAAAATGATCGTTGTACAATTGATTATTTCTTTGACGAGGTTTTGAAATACCTCTTTGTACATTCACCAAAAGTTAAAAGTTATGAACAGAATTATTGTCGTCTCCGTCACTTCTATTTGCACTCTGCTGTTCTTTGCTTGTACCCAAAAGCATTTTGAACATGATCTAGTAGAAGATAACACTCCTTGGTCTTACGAACCGAAGAACAAACCGGGTGACCAGTTTTCGTTTGCAATGATTGGCGACTTGAATAGCGGTGAACGTGCAGGTGTAGTAGAGGTGGCAGTTGAGCAAATCAATCTATTGCGACCGGATTTTATCTTGAGCATCGGTGATCTGGTAGAAGGTGGCACAGAAGATACTATTCAGCTAAAAAAAGAATACGATCACTTTGATGAACGAATGAGCAAGGCCAAAGCTCCTATTTTTCACCTTGGCGGAAATCATGATCTAACCAACCCCGTGATGCGCAAGTATTGGGAGAAACGGTACGGCAAACGTTACTACCATTTTGTGTTTAAAAACGTCTTATTCCTCGTGCTGGATACAGAAGACTACCCGGAAGAAAGGATGTGGAAAATCTATAAAGCCCGGAAACGCTCGCTCGAATTACTGGATAGCGGAAAATTAGAAATGGCTCAACTTACAGAATACTTTCGCATGCCTGAGCGTGCGACCGGTGAAATCAGCGATGCCCAATCTAGCTATTTCGAAAAAGTAATTGCAGATCATCCAACCGTTCGTTGGACTTTTGTGCTGATGCACAAACCTGTGTGGCAACGAACTGGGAAGGGAGGTTTAGAACGGATTGAAGGTGCGCTGGGAAGTCGCAAGTTTACAGTTTTAAATGGGCATCAACACAAATATTCATATACTGAGCGCAACCAACATGACTACATTATGATGGCTACGACAGGCGGTGGTCAAGATGCTAAAAGTGATCGTGCTTTCGACCACATTATGCTTGCCACAATTGCGGAGGGAGAGCCTGCTATTGCTAATCTCCGATTAGATGGAATTTTAAACAAACAAGGTCGGATTCCATTAGATGTAGAAAAGGTTTGTTTTCAGGCATCAAGATGTAGTGACACCACCAAGGTGCATTAATTTAGCCTTTCATTAGACCATTCTTTTTGCCGCTTTGGGATGCGAATCTTAAAGCTAGAGCCTTTGTCTATTTCGCTTTCCACTTCTACCACTCCATTTAATTTTTCTACCGATTCTTTCAGGATGTAAAGGCCCAAGCCAGAACCCGGAACACTGGGGCTACCCCTAAAAAACATCTTAAAAATATTGTCCCTGATTTCTGCATTCATCCCACGCCCATTGTCAGCAACTTCAAAAACATAAGCTCGATCATGCTCATGTGCCACCACTTTGACATACGGCCGCTCCCTTTCCTCCTCAAGATGAAATTTGATGGCATTTGAGAGGAGATTATTAAATATGATGCGGAGGCGCGTTTCGTCAGAATAAAAAGAGGAGGACAGGCTATCCTCCAGTTGTAATTCTATTTTGCTCTGTTGCTTGGTATAGTATAGGTGATCTTCCCAAATTGATTTTACCAATGAAGAAACATCTATTTTTTCATGCTTGACCGGCATTCTGCTGTTGCGTGAATAATTCACAATGTCATGAATAAATGTCTCCAACTTGGAAACGCTTTTATTTATTAAATCCAGGTATTGATTAATTATTGGGGTTGGAGCTTCCATTTTGGTAATCTGAATAAGCCCCCCAATGGACTTTAGTGGTGCACTCAAATCATGAGACGCAGAGTAAACAAATTTATCCAACTCATGATTAACTCTTTTTAGTTCTTCGTTCTGTTCCAGCGTTATTGCATTATTTCGAAGCATCTCCTTTTCAGCTAAATTTGTGATCTGCATAATTTTAAACATCGAATAGGTTGCTAGAAAAAAGGTAATAGTGCTATTGATGATTAGAAATGTATCGGACTGTTGCTGAGTCAAATTCATTGGCTCAATAAAACCGAACGGGTATGTTCTAGCCAAAACAAAACATAGAAATGCAAAACATGTAAGCCCGAAGGCGAGTAATCTGTCTTTGTAACCAAAAAAAACAAATGGCATTATTCCATATAAAACATAGTAGTGATCGGTGCCCGAATCTGCACCCACCCTTTGAACAATAAACATTGTTGAAATAGAGGTTAGAATCAATCCGAAAACCATTGCAAATTTAAAATACCCGTAATACGTTAATACTAGCATCAGAGCGATCATTCCTGCCGAAACGAGCGCGTAATAGGTTGTTTCTGAATTATATCCGTAAAACGTAGCATAAAAAAAGAGGCCCAGATAGATTGTAATCTGCGCGAGGGCCATGCCAATCGCTACCATTACCCTTTTCTTGTCGAGTGGATCATGAACTCGAATCAATACGCCTGAAAATACTCTCTCAAGAAGACTACTAGAAAACTTAGGTTCCAAATGTAAAGAGGTTACGTAAGACAAATATATGCCTTTTTCATAAAGGCCTGTTAGTTTGAATATTTGTTCTTAAAAAGCGAAACTAATAGGTTTCGAGCCTCGTTAAAAAAACCAAATTTTGAATAATGAAGACTTACCTGGGAGAATTTGAAGAGCTGGTTCTGCTGACGATTGCATCATTGGGCGAGGAAGCTTATGGTGTATCCATCCAACAAGACATTGAAACGCGATGTAAGCGATCGATCAGTATTGGTGCTTTGCATGCAACCATCGCTCGACTTGAGGAAAAGGGATTTTTGAAATCCTGGTTAGGTGGTGCCACTCAAGAACGAGGTGGACGTAGTAAGCGATTCTATGAGATAACACCGTCCGGCAAAAAAGCTGTGTCCGAGAGCAAAAGTTTACGCGATGAGTTGTGGAATCTATCTAAAATAAAACTATCCGCAGCCAAATGAAACAATCTCAACCGCCAAAATTAGCACGCGCCCTTTTTGAATGGTATTGTGGGCATGCCAAAGTAGAAGATCTAGTAGGAGACTTGGACGAGAAGTATTATCTCTATCTAGAAAGCAACTCTCCCTTTCGGGCAAAGTTGAAGTATTGCCGTGATGTTGTTTCGCTACTATTCTCCTATGCCATTCGTAAACGCAAGCGAGAAGCGAGTACTGGATCTTATTCCACTTCAAATTTTTCATTAGATATGTTACAGAATTACATCAAGGTGGCAGTGCGCAACCTCTATCAACACAAATACTTTTCTACGCTCAATGTCTTTGGTTTAGCGGTGGGTATGTCGGTTAGCCTATTGCTTATTTCGATGGTTAGCTACATTAAAACGTATGATAACTTTCACGTGAACAGAGATAACATTTATACGATTGTTACTACCCGGCACGAAGGCATAGAGGAATCGGAGTATGCAAGCGCACCAATCGTATTGGCTGACAAGCTAAAAGATTATCCGGAAATTAAAGAAGTCGTTCGCATTCAATCTGGTTTTAACGAAGAGATAAAAATGCAGCTAGGCGATATTCCCTTGCGGGGATACTACGTTGAACCAAATTTTTTCAGTGTATTTACGTACAACATACTCAGAGGAGATGGAGGCAATGCGTTGACTAAACCAAATAGCGTTATCATCACAGAGTCCGCTGCATTAAAGATTTTCAATTCAACCGATGTGGTTGGCAAAACACTTGAGTTGAAACAGGGTGGCCTTTTGGAAATTTCCGCCCTAATGAAAGATCATCCTATCAACTCTCACTTAAAGTTTGAAGTCTTAGTTTCCTACAGTACGCTGCCAGCTATACAAAAATCTACAAATGATCAATGGACGAAGTACCGGAACCAATACCTCTATACTTTATTGGTTGACGGTGCGAAACCTTCAAAATTGAATGACTATCTCACAAATGTTTCGAATTTGCAGTATGCTCAGTCTGCTATTAAGGTTGATTTCGCAACAGAACATATCGATGGTATCACGATGGGCCCAGACTATAACAATGCTATAGGTCCGAAATGGGATATGCTTGGCGTGATTGTCTTTGGCATAGTTGCTGCGCTGATTTTACTGCCCGCTTGTTTTAACTACACTAATCTTTCTATCGCCCGCGCTCTGAAGCGTTCCAAAGAAATCGGCCTGCGCAAGACAATGGGCGGGGTCAAAAACCAAATCTTCTTTCAATTCATCACCGAAACCGTTGTCATTACATTAATTGCATTGGCAGGCGCAGTGTTGATTTTTTTCATAATTCGCAAAGAATTTCAAACGATGATGGTTGCTTCTTCTTCGCTCGATCTGAGTTTAACGCCATTCACACTCTTGCTGTTTTTTGCCTTTGCAGTTGGAACTGGCTTAGTCGCGGGCGTCTTTCCGGCTCTTTACTTTGCCCGTCTCAATCCTATTCAAGCGTTGAAAACAAAAATTTCCGGTAAAGGCTCAGCAGGTATGCGTATCCGAAAAGGGCTAACTGTTTTTCAGTTTGCCTTGTCCTTTTGTTTCATCCTCTCGTTGGTTGTATTTAGTCGGCAGTACAAGTATTCGCTCAATTTTGACTTTGGTTTTGCCAAGCAAAATATGGTAGACTTGCAATTGCAGGGTGTAAAGTCAGAACTTGTGAAAGCTGAATTTGCCAATTTATCCACTGTGCAAACCGTGTCGATGTCTTCCTCGTTACTGGGCCTTAACTACTCGGAAACCTGGATCAAGAATAATGAAAAAGACTCCACTGAAGTGGCACAGGTTTTTGTAGATACGCAGTACATTCCCAATTTTGGTTTGCAATTTTTGGCCGGCAAAAATTTTCCGGAAGAAGCTTGGCGGCACGAGCGGTTCATTATTGTAAACGAAGAATTTCTAAAAGCTTATAAAATCAATAGTCCTGCAGAGGCAATCGGGCGAACCTATAATGTGGAGGGAAAAGATCTTGAGATCATTGGCGTGCTAAAAAATTTCCACTTTGCTACCCTTCGCCTTCCCATAGGAAAGTTCTTCTTTCGTATGGATCCGGCTCAATTCGCTTACGCTAATTTAAAGGTATCTTCAAAGGATGCCTACACCATGTTTAGTCAATTTGAGCAAACGTGGAAAAGTGTAAGCCCGTTAAGATTAGAAGCGCAATTTTTTGAAGAAGAATTAAATGAAGGTTATAAGATGTATCAAGTGTTACTAAAGATGGTAGGATTTTTAGGCTTACTGGCAATCACAATCTCCTTATTGGGGATGTTGGGCATGGTTGTTTATACATCAGAAGGGAAAATTAAAGAGGTGAGCATTCGCAAGGTAATGGGCGCAAGCACCAGCAGCATTACTTATCTCCTCTCGAAAGACTATTTCAAATTAATGCTCTGGGCAATCGTACTTTCTATTCCATTGACCGTGGTGTTTTTTGACAAATTTTTGACTCAATTACAGTACTACAGCGTTCAGTTAACCGTTTGGGATGTTTTGTTGAGTAGTACCTTCTTGCTGGCCTTGGGAATAGCTACCATTGCATCGCAAACCGTTAAGACAGCAAATGCAAATCCAGCTGAAACATTAAAGATGGAATAGTACACCTGCGACTTGTGAATATGCCTCTCTGTGAATTTTTGTATTTTTCGTCTAAACTTCAACTGGCAGAAAAACTATGATCGTCTACGGCATCAAAAATTGCAACACGGTAAAATCTGCAATAGACTGGCTGAATAAAAACAAAGTAGAATTTGAATTTCACGATTACAAAAAATCCGGCATAACCGCTGAAAAGTTGAGCGCGTGGAGCAAACAAGTTGGATGGGAGAATCTCGTCAACAAACGGGGTACCACCTGGAGGCAGTTACCCGAAGCCGATCAGAAAAAAGTGACCCATGAAAAAGCTGCCATTGCCCTTATGGTTGAAAAGACTAGTGTGATCAAACGACCATTGATAGAAGAAAAGGGTAAGGTGATTTTGTTAGGATTTGATGAGGGTACGTACAAGAAAGTATTGAAGTAGGCGCAGCGCACATGCACACCTGGAGAAGATTGAGCGTTAACACGGGCAAAACAACAAAGCAACCATTGCAGACTTCAATTTTCATTGGTTGGCTATTTTGTGGTGATTACACTAGTCAGCTATGTGTTGTACGTGACGAAGAGGGAAAAGGGGTAGTTAGGCGTTTGACACCTTCAAGGTGTCTTGACTGCTGAGTGGCTTATCGCATGAACGATGGAGGCATTTGTTTGAGCCCAGCCTTTGCTGTGCTTCGGCTGGCTGGCCGAAAATGGCTCGCGAGTGCCGACAGCGCGACCCCGTGATAACCAAATGCTCTGAGGAATCCTACACTTTTGAAGTGCAGAGCACCTTGTTCGCGGGGACACGCCCAAAGCCATCACCTTTCAAACAAATTCAGCAAATCTTGTTTCTTATTGGCCGATACTTCCAGTTCTTGATTGTTTTTCATTGTCACGTAGCCGCCTTTGCCTTTGGAGTAGCGAACCACAAAAGAGGGGTTGATTACATGCGACCGATGGATGCGCACAAAGCCGTGGGGATGCAACACATCTTCAAAATACTTTAAAGTACGGCAAATCATGAGCGGTGGGCTTTCTTCGAAATGAAACTTTGTGAAATTATCGGCCGCCTCGCAGTAAATAATCTTAGCAATGGGCACCACCTCAAACCCTTCTAACGTTGGGAGCATGATTTTTTGATGGCCATTGTTTTGAATGTTTTCGAGCAACACCCGTGTGTGTTGGGTATAACTAGAGTTAGCTTTCTCCACTTTAATTTTATCAACCGCTTTCACCAATTCATCGATATCAATTGGTTTCAGTAAGTAGTAGGCAGCGCTTTGATTAAGTGCCTGGATAGCATAGTTTCCAAAGGCCGTTACAAAAATCGTTTCAAAGGTGTGGCTATTCGCTTTCTCCAACAAATCAAATCCGTTTCCGTACGGCATTTCAATATCCAAAAAAACAATGTCGGGTTGATGTGCTTCTATTGTTTCCAAACCTGTGGCTACCGATTCGCCAAATCCGCATACGGTAACGTCTGGGCAGTACTTAGTTAGATAGTTGGACAGAATCAGTCGGCTATCTTTCTCATCATCTATAATGACAGCTTTCATCATGCGGCAGCGGAATTTGAAAGTGGCAAGTAAATACGTACAGTCGTTCCCCCGCCTTCTGGCAAATCTTCTATTATCACGCGGTAGTTGGAGCGATAAACTTGATTGATAATCTTCAATCGTTCGTTAATGTTTTTCAACCCGGTGGATTGGTGCTTGCGCTGGTTAAGTGTTTTCAACTCCAATGATTTTCTTCTTCCAATGCCATTGTCTGCAATTTTCACCTCCACCTCGTTTTGTGTTTTGTTGATGGACACCGTAAGATGCCCTGCACCTTCTTTGTAGCGGAGCCCGTGCCATATCGCGTTTTCTATATAGGGTTGAATGAGCATGGGCGGCAATTCAATTGCCTCCGTAGCAATTGCCTGGTCAACCGTAAACTCATATTCAAACTTATCGCGAAAGCGATAATGCTCCAACTTCAAATAAAGAGACAGCAATTCTTGTTCTTTATTGAGGGTGATGAAATCTTGTTCGGAATTCTCCAGTACCAAACGCATCAGAAGTGAGAAGTCAGACAAAAATTTATTGGCCGTTCGCTCGTCTTGCTGTGCAATGAAGTGGTTGACAGAATTGAGTGCATTGAAGATAAAATGGGGGTTCATTTGGCTTCGCAATGACTTTAATGCCAATAGTTGGTTGGCTTGTTGTTTGGCGAGTGAATTTCGATACATGAAGTAGGCGGCTATGCCGATGATGGCAATAATCACTAGCAAGCCGAAGATAACTAGCTGCTGACGATAAACGGTGGCTTCTTGCAACGACTCTTCTTGTTTGCCCAATGACACATCTGAACTCAACCGCTCAATATTGCTTTGCTTGCCAATGATGCTATCGCGAAGGGCTCGTTGGGTTTCATATTGCACCTGCGATTCTGAAACCGATTGGCTATATTTCTTGTAGGTTCTCAACGCTTGCGCATTTTTTCCATTCTTTTCATACAATTCTGCGAGTGACAGCAACGCATTGGCTCTCTCTTTCGGGTTGTTAATTGATTCGGCTAGTTTAGCCGCTTCTTCCATTTCCCGAATAGCTTCTTGCGTTTCACCCTTGGCTTCCAATGTTTTGCCTATTTCCACTTTGTCTTTTGTTACTTCACTTAGGTTATCGGTTTGCTGATTGTACTCGATAGAACTTTTTCGCAATTTAATTTCATCATCGTATTGCTGACGGCTTCGGTAGGTAGTGGCCATTTCTTCTTTGGTTTGTTGAAGCGAATAGTCTGCCTCGGGTGCTATGTTGCTACCTGATTTTAGTCTTTCAAGTGAATTGGAAAAAATAGTAGGGCCCGGCTGAGATTTATTCAACGTCACATCGATTTTTGCTTGTTGATTTTGGACAAGGGTTTCGATGAACCCATCTCGCTTTCTATCAATGTAGATTTCTTTTAACGTGTTTTGTGCTTCTACAAATTGGCCTTTTTGATAATACACTTCTGACTTTGCCAATTGCATCTCAGCCTTTTGCTGGCCGTTAGCCAATCGAATGCCCTCCTCGAAATAGGCTAAGGCTTTGTCGTATAGTTTTAATTGAAGAAAGGAATAGCCCAGCCCCCGAACCGATTTCAGCAAATCATCGGACACGGCTTTTTTTGTACTCAATAGATCGTAAGCCTTCAAATAATTTTCCTGGGCGAGTGTCCAAGCCATAATTTGCTCATTGATTTCACCGAGTAACACGTAACACTTTGCTTCTGAATTTGTATTGCCCTCGGCTACGCTAAGAGCCAATGCTTCTTGCACTTTATCTAACGCTGCCGCGGGATTTGCCTCTTTGAGAGTTGAAGCATCTTTTATCAATACCGTGACTTCATCTGAAGCAGACTTGCGCCTATAGCTGCGGTAGGCATCTTGCTTTTTGCTTTGCGCAAAGCTGCCATTGGCAAACAAAATCAAGACACCAATGAATAATAGGAAACCCGGTCGGTTCAAGTTTTGAATTATTTCCGGAAAGTTAACACAATAAAAAATACGGATTTCGTACACGATGGTTTGGAAACGCCTTATTACTAAGTCAACTCAATGGTTCACCAAGTGTATCGCCTTGCTCACTAAGTCTGGCTATCTAAAGCCAGAACCATACGTAAAATGTACGAAACCAATAAATGTATGATACCTAATAACTTCTTCCGAAAAAGCACTTACGCCTTCATGGCTATGGTTGCCTTCAGTCTCATGTCCTTTCGTATTGGTACAGAAAAGCCAGCGAAAGAGCAAAACATTCAACTTGCCTTGTTGCTCGATACCAGCAACAGCATGGATGGCTTGATTGAGCAGGCCAAATCGCAATTGTGGAAAATTGTGAATGAGCTGGCTGCCGCCAAATGCGATGATGGCTCACGGCCTGCCATTAAAATTGCATTGTATGAATATGGCAACGATGGGTTGCCCGGCCGCGAAGGATACATCCGCATGGTGAGCGGCTTTACCACCGACTTAGATTTAATTTCTGAGAAACTCTTCTCCCTTCGCACCAATGGCGGGAACGAATACTGTGGCCAAGTTATCCATACTTCGTTGCAACAACTAAATTGGTCTGTATCAAGCAATGATTTAAAAGTCATTTTTATTGCTGGCAATGAGCCTTTCACGCAAGGGTCTGTTTCCTATCGTACGGCAAATAGTAATGCAAAAGAAAAAGGAGTAGTGGTAAATACTATTTATTGTGGCGACTTCAGCGAGGGCATTAACACCAATTGGAAAGACGGAGCGGATATGACAGGGGGTAGCTATATGAGCATTGAGCAAAATCAAAAAACCGTTTACATATCAACGCCCTACGATGACAAAATTTCAGAATGCAACGAGAGACTGAACCGCACATATGTTTACTATGGAACACAAGGTCAGTCAAAAAAAGAATCACAAACCCGTCAAGATAGCAATGCAGATAGCTATGGCAAAGCCAACAAAGTAGAACGGGCCGTTTCCAAAAGTTCACATGCCTATGAAAATTCATCGTGGGATTTGGTAGATGCTTCAAAGTCAAATGACAAAATCATTGTTGAGGCAGAGGAAGAAAGTTTGCCAAAAGAGATGAAAGGGATGACGGTTGAGAAACGTAAAGCATACGTTGCTCAGAAAGCGGAAGAACGCAAAGTCATTCAAAATGAAATACAAACACTGAACAAAAAACGCCTTGAATACATCAAGACCAACACCTCAAAAGAAAGCAACGATACAAGCCTGGATGGTGCGATGATGCGGTCGATAAAAGTACAGGCTAAATCAAAAAAATTAAATTGGTAGGGTTTGATTTGTTGGGAGTGAATAATCCTGGTGCATGTGCGCTGGGATTATTTTTTTGAACTTGTGTGTTTGCAGTTAAGGAAATACGATATCAACCAGAGTTAAACAAAAACCTCGGCAATTCTTCTGGCTTTTCCCAGGACAGTTTGTGTGGTATGGACACACTCTTTTGTTCTGCGATAAGTTGTGCATTGGCAATTGCTTACGTATCGATACCTTGACAGCAAACCCCGTTCGTGGGGACACACCCAAAAAATCTCAGCTCCCCTTCTAATCTACCCGAAACGATGCATTGCCGTGCATTTCCATCAAATGACGGGCGAATGACGGGTGAAAATGGCAACGGCTGATTCCACCATGCCCGTTAAACGCGTAACATTGTGCTTCAATAAAATTGTTATGCAACAACCAGAATTAGGCAGGCGACTGACCACTTTACGCAAAGAAAAAAACCTGACGCAGGAAGAGTTGGTGGAAAAAAGCCACGTGAGTGTGCGCACCATTCAGCGCATCGAGGCGGGAGAGGTATTGCCCCGGACGATTACTGTAAAAATTTTATTGGAAGCACTTGGAGAAAGTTATGAGTCATTTTCAACCAAACAAAACCAAGTGATGGAAACACAAAAAAGTACTTTACCTACCACCCACCGAAACACGCTCTTGATAGCCGTGGTGGCGGGAGTGGTCTATCTGATTTCTGAAATTATTCTCGGCACGATGGACATTGCCTGGTTAACGGACGGTCGCGACTGGGGATTCCGGATGAATGCCATCTACACCGGCCTTACGGTGGTGATGGTGATTTCATTTGTGCTTTTTGCGCGTGGATTTGTCGTGCTAAGCACGGTATTTGAAAACTCTTTGTTGAAAGTAGCGGCTTATATGCTCATGGTTGTCACCTTTGGCAAGGGCATTTTTGATGTGAGTTCGCTAGCTGCAGAGGACGTGGAGAGTGTTTGGATTCCGTATGCAGCAATCGCTGTGGTGATGGGCGCGTTGGGTATTGTATTCGGAGTGGCCCTTCTTCGGTTACAAGATAGCATGGGCGAGCTATCGCGCATGGCGGGGATATTGGAAATAGTGATGGGCTGTATGCTCATTACCGTTGTGTTGTTTTTTATCAGCTACGTGGTATTGATACCAGCCGTTGTGTTAGAAATACTGGTGCTCTATCGTGGTTATGAATATCTTTCTAAATCGCCAGAAGCTGTCAACGAAGCTTAACGAAGTTTCTTCAATAATACTTTTTCAAAAACTTATTTCTTTTTTATGAAACTTAAAATTGCCGGGATTGGTGTGTTCTTTTTAGTCGTTATCTTTTTCTATTTGGGTTGGCGTACGCCTTCGCTATCCGATAATCATGGAAAAATGGATACGCATTTATACTTGAGTGATGGCGCAAAGCAGCCGTTGGTCGTTGCTTTTGGAGGAGGCTCGGGGGGGAATGACTGGGAGCGAAATTATTTGAAAGACAAACGCGATTCAATATTGGTGCATGGCTTTGCCGTGTTGGCGATCGGCTATTTCAAAACGGAGAACTCGCCCGGTTCACTCGACCGCATTTCGCTCAACGCCATTGCTGATACGATTCTTAGCATTGCCAGACGAACTCCACAAATCGACACCACTCGAATCATTTTAATGGGCGCCTCGAAGGGGGGAGAATTGGTGTTAAATCTAGCCAGCCGTTATCCATTCTTTAAAGGAGTGATAGCACTTTCAACTTCTCACGCGAGCTTTCCGGCCATTACAATATCAGCCAACACCTCTTCGTGGATGTATAATGGTAAAGAAGTAACCTATGTGCCCGCTCCCTTCAAAACCATCTGGCCCGCATTGAAGGGAGATTTGCTCGGTGCTTTTTCAATAATGTTGGAAAACACAGAAGCCGTTACGCAAGCTGAAATTGAAGTGGAGAAAATCAATGGGCCAATCTTTACTATTTCTGCTGACCAAGATGAACAATGGCCGGCTAAAGAAATGTCTGAGCAATTGGTGGAACGGTTGAAGCGAAAAAAATTTGCACATCAGTATGAGCACATTGTGGTGGTGGGCACGCATATCGAACCACTTAATCACTTTGATAAGGTGTATGCGTTTTTGGATGGCATACAGTAGCTAACAACCAAATCATTCATGCTATGAAAAGAATACTACTCTTTGTTTTAAGTACCATCCTGCTCATGTTTCTATGGGCTAGCATGGCCCTTTTTGGTACGGTAGACGGTTGGTTTCATCAACCTATTGCTAGATCAAAAACACCCGCACCTTTTCTTAAGGCTGTAAACGGAGAAATGAATAAACAATTCGTTGGAAATTTTGCGATGGCTGTAATGAAGAATGGAAATGTTGAACATGAAAAATTCTATTCCGCAGGAAAACCAGTAGATAAAAATACTGTGTTTCAAGTATCATCATTGAGCAAATGGATTTCTGCTGTTGGAATCATGAAGCTGGTAGAAGATGGAAAGCTCGACTTAGATGTACCGGTAAGCAACTACTTAACACGATGGCAATTGCCACCCAGTAAATTCAATAGCGAAGAAGTGACCGTGCGAAGACTGCTAAGCCATACGGCCGGCCTTACGGATGGACTCGGCTATTCTGGTTTTGAAAAGGGCACCCCAGTACAATCCATTGAACAATCATTGACCAAAGCAGCCGATGCGGATGAGGGTATTAGTGGAGAAGTACGTGTTGGCGTGAAGCCTGGCAGTGAGTTTAAATATTCGGGTGGTGGCTATACACTCCTGCAACTACTGGTGGAAGAAGTAAGCGGAAAGTCCTTTGCTTCTTACATGAAGGAGAACGTATTTATTCCTTTAAACATGCTGCACTCTTCATATGTGTGGCAAGATTCATCACGTTTTGCGCTAGCGGAGTTTTACAACAGTGACGGAAGCAAGGCTGGTCACTATCGCTACACATCACTTGCCGCTACATCGCTGTACACTTCTCTCGCGGATTTAGAATTACTCTTTCAGGCATTTTTGAAAGGAAAAAATAACGAACCCATTGGCAGAAATGTACTTAAACCGGAAACACTGGTAAAAATGCGAGAGCCTCATGGAAAATCAATGGGGGTAGATATTTGGGGATTGGGAACTGTGCTTTATGCAACGACTGCTGGTAACGATTTCATCATCGGTCACGATGGAAAGAGCACTCCACCCATCAATACAGCTGTTCGGTTGAACCCGGAAACGGGTGATGGGATCATTGTTCTTGAAACCGGAGACCCCGCACTTGCCACAAAGTTGGCCAGTGAATGGGTCTTCTGGAGAACCGGAAAAGTGGATACGTTTCTTTTTCCAATGTTGATTGATGAAATGCTTTGGACTATTGGGATAGGTTGGGTTGTGATTATCTTAACTACAGTTCTATTACGAGCACTTTACCAACGTGAGCGATAGAAGAGGGAAGCAAAAAGCCCGGAATTTCTCCCGGGCTTTCTTACGTCTTACTACTTATGTCTAACGTCTAGAAAGGATATTCTCCTTTGCCAATAGCATAGTTCGCTACTTTACGTCTGGCTTCTTTCAAGTTATAAGCATCTATCTTGGTGAAGCGCTTAAGGCCGAGCATCATAAAACGTAGCTCGTCTCCTTCCGCAAACCCGTAGATGGCTTGCTTGCCGGCACCAGCTGCTTTCTCAATAGCATAGTGCAGATAGATCATCGCCATCGCAATTTCCACTTCACACGCTTTCTCTCCGCGCACGCCCACTAATTTTTCTACACGCAAAATCACCGACTCGGCCACATAGCCCTCAATAAGCATATCAGCCAGATTCATTAATATCTCCTGCTCATCAGATAGCTTCATCATAAACTTTTGAATGGCTGCACCCGATACCATCAGGCCCGCTTTCTTCAAATTCGCCAATGCTTTTTTCTCTTTCGCAAAAAGGGCAGTGTCATCACTTGCACCAAAATCAGGTATAGAAGTCAATTCTTTTTGCACGGCCATCGCAGGCGTCATCAAATCCAATGTGCCCTTCATCGCACGCTTTAACAACATGTCGATAGTAAGTAATCGGTTGATCTCATTCGTTCCTTCAAAAATGCGGTTGATGCGCGCATCGCGATAGGCGCGATCCATCGGCCCTTCTGCCGAGAAGCCCATGCCTCCATAAATCTGCACACCTTCATCGACTGAAAAATCTAACACTTCACTGCCGTGTACTTTTAATATGGCGCACTCGATAGCAAATTCTTCCAATGCTTTTAATCTCGCCTGACCTGAATCCATACCCCCAGCTACAAATGCATTGTAGGCATCATCAATGTTCTGCGAAGCGCGATAGTGCGCTGACTCTGACGCGAAAATTTTTGTTACCACTTCTGCAATCTTATGCTTGATCGCTCCGAAGGTGGAAATAGCCACACCAAATTGCTTGCGCTCATTGGAATACTTGATCGCCTGGCTGATGGTACCCTTCGATCCACCCAAAGCACCCACACCTAGTTTAATGCGGCCAATGTTTAATATGTTCACCGCGATCTTGAAACCGTTTTCGCGCTCGCTCAATAAATTTTCTACTGGCACTTTGCAATCGTTAAAGAAAATCTGGCGGGTGGAAGATCCCTTGATACCCATTTTCTTTTCTTCTTCATTCATGGTGATGCCACCAAAGTCTTTCTCTACGATAAAAGCCGTAAGGTTTTTGTCGTTGTCGATTTTTGCAAAGACAATAAAAACGTCTGCAAAGCCACCGTTAGTGATCCACATCTTCTGACCGGTGATCAGATAATGCTTTCCATCAGCCGTCAATTTTGCTTTGGTCTTTCCGCTGTTAGCATCAGAACCGGAATCAGGTTCTGTCAAACAGTAGCTCGCCTTCCACTCTCCCGATGCCAGCTTAGGAATGTACTTCTTCTTTTGGGCGTCATTTCCATAATACAAAATCGGCAGTGTGCCAATACCGGTGTGAGCAGAGATCGCTACGGCAAACGAATAACCTCCGCCAACAGCTTCGGCTACCAACATGGTCGTATTGAAATCCATTCCAAAGCCACCTAGCTCTTGAGGAACGGAGGTACCCAATAGTCCGAGAGCCCCTGCCTTATCAAGAAGCGAAGGCATCAACTTGGGATCTTTCTGCGAATCAATTAAATCCAAATGCGGATATACTTCTTGTTTCAAAAAGTCTTTGCACGTTTGTGCAATCATCTTTTGCTCTTCTGTAAATTCTTCAGGAATGAAAATTTCATGTGCCTGTGTTTCGCGGATTAGGAATTCTCCTCCTTTAATCGCCTTTTTTGTTTCTGTTAGTGTGCTCATAATTTTTTGTGATGACATAAGTAGCAAGACGTTAGACATAAGACTCTTGGCGCAGCGTCTTGATCAGGCCAAAGGTCATTTTTTGTATTTCAGAAATTTTCGTTGTTAGGTTTTCTAGTTGCGCGGAAGAAATAAAGTTTACATCAAGGCTTAGGATGAGAAGTGTTTCTAGTTCATAAGCAGAGCCAAGACTAATATTCAAAAAATGAGAAAAATCCTTGTCAGTGTTCCTTCCTGCGCCCTCTGCTATGTTCGTTGGGATTGACACCGTGCATCTTCTTATTTGCGAGATTAATCCATACTTTTCAGCTGCGGGAAAAGTTGAAGTAATCTCATAAACCTCCTTAACGAGCTTCCTCGAAATTTGCCAAACCTTCAACTCTTTAAAATTATGCATGATAAAGTATCAAGTAGTACGACCCAAGTATCAAGATAATGGCTATCGAATTCGTCTTGCGTCTTACTACTTATGTCTTAAGTCTAATTCAGTAATTCATAAATCCCTGCCACTCCCTGTCCTCCGCCTACGCAAGCAGTCACCATTCCGTATTTTTTATTTTGCCTGCGGAGTTCGTTGAACAATTGAACTGATAAGCGTGCGCCTGATGAACCGAGTGGATGACCCACTGCAATAGCACCTCCGTTGACATTTAGTTTGGATCGATCAATGCCCAGCTCTTTTACTACCGCCAATGATTGTGCGGCAAAGGCTTCGTTCAACTCAATCAAATCAATGTCTTGTAGTTTCAATCCGGCAATTTTGAGTGCTTTAGGAATAGCGGCCACAGGACCAATACCCATGATGCGTGGATCAACGCCAGCAGTAGCATAACTCACCATGCGAGCGATGGGTTTTAGATTCAGTTGCTTCACCATCTTCTCACTCATCACAGCCACGAAGGCTGCGCCATCTGAAGTTTGAGATGAATTTCCAGCGGTAACAGAACCGCCCACCGCAAATACCGGTTTCAATTTTGATAGCCCTTCAAAGGTGGTGTCCGCACGAATACCTTCATCTTTGTTGACTATGTATTCGCGAGTTTGCTTTTTCATGTTCTCGTCCACAAACACTTCTTTCACAGTGATGGGCACGACTTCATTCGTGAATTTACCATCCTTCCACGCTGCAGCCGCTTTCACATGCGATTCCACTGAAAATTGATCTTGCTCTTCGCGGGTAACATTAAATTGCTTTGACACTTCTTCAGCCGTCAACCCCATGCTTGTATAATAAGTCGGGTTGTCTTTGGCGATCGCATAATTCAAGGCCGTCTTAAAACCCATCACTGGAACTAAAGACATGGACTCTGTTCCACCGGCAATAATTACATCGGCTTGTCCCGCTTGGATGCGATGACTCGCAATAGCGATAGCCTCCACTCCTGATCCGCAATAGCGATTGATCACCATGCCTGGTGTATCAAGACCAAGCGCAAGCAGTGAAATGATGCGACCCATCTGCATGCCTTGCTCCGCTTCGGGAACCGCATTGCCAACGATGAGATCATCGACCATTTTGTTTTCTAAGCCGGGGATTGATTTCACCAAGTGTTTAATCACATCCGAGGCAAGGTCATCCGGCCTTACAAAACGGAACCCTCCTTTTTTTGCTTTGCCTACCGCTGTGCGGAATCCGGCTACGATGTATGCATCCATGTCGTTGTGTTTAAATTCTCAATTTTTATTTTTAAATAGGCAGTAAGCAAAAGCAATAGGCAAAGCTTACTGCATACCGACTTTCTTCTCTCTTCTCAAATATTTTTCGGGGTTTTCAACCATGTGATTAAGCATTCTACCAACCTCTTCCGATCTTGCCAATAAATCTTTGTACATTTCATCAGCTACATAATTGCAAGCGTAAGAGAAATCAAGCCAAGATTGCGTTTCGCTGTTCTCCATATCAGCATCTGACGATTTGCTTACGAAATAGGCTTTATAGCTTCGCTTTCTGTAAGCTTCTGCAACACAACTACAGACCGCTCGCGATGATCTTCTAATTTGGTCTGTGAGCGAGTACCTCTCTTCTTTTGGAAATGTCTTTGTCATCTCAAATATTTTCATCGCTAAATCAAATGCTTTTTTATAAACCGTCAAATCCCTAAAGCTTTGATTTGGTTCATTCATAACCTGTAGCTTATTGCTTATTCTAAATTTTGCCGATTGCTTTTGCTTACTGCCTACTAATTCCTCAATGGTTTCCCTCCCGTTAATATTGCCTGAATTCTTTCCAGTGTTTTCTTCTCACCTGTCAATGACAAGAATGCTTCGCGCTCAAGATCAAGTAAGTATTGCTCGCTTACTTCTTGTGGAGAGGTCAAATCGCCTCCGCACATAATGTTAGAGATCCACTTGGCAACTTTGGCATCATGCTCTGAAATGTACTTGCCCATTTTCATTCCTTGCAAGCCTGCTAAGAACAAAGCTTGACCGGTTCGACCTTGTACTTTAATATTTTTTGCTTGCGGTTGCATGGTATAGCCTGCTTCCACCAGATCAAGCACGGCTTGCTTAGCATCGGCAATCTGTCTGTCTTTATTCATCGACACGCGGTCGATCTTTTTCAAGATGCCAAACTCACGCGCTTCCTCTGCCGAGGTAGCAACTTTTGCTGTCGCAATAGTCATGAACGCATTTTGAAGTGCATTCAATTCCACATCACCTTCTTCCATCGCATCACTCACCCGTTTGGTGAATTCTTTGGTTCCGCCTCCACCGGGGATTAGTCCAACACCCACTTCTACTAAACCGATATACGTCTCTGCCGCTGCTTGCGCGATGTCTGCATGCATGGTCATTTCACAACCGCCTCCTAATGTTCTGCCTTGCGGGCAAACTGCCACCGGCACTCCGGAGTACCGAATGCGCATCACCGATTGTTGGAAAGCCTTAATCATGAAATCGATTTCATCATAATCTTGCTCGATGGCATACATAAACACCAAGCCTAAATTAGCTCCCAGCGAAAAGTCTGCACCTTGGTGGCCAATCACCAGACCTTTGTAATCTTTCTCCGCCATATCGATGGCTTTGTTCATTCCCTCGATGACCGCACTGCCTAATGTGAAGCTCTTGCTATGCCAGCCGAAGTTTAGTACGCCATCGCCCAAATCAATAATTTTTGAATCGGCATTTTTCCAAACGATGTTTTCGCTCTTGTTTTCTAGAATGATAAAATTCTCTCTTCCAGAAATCGATTTATATGTCTTGGTAGGAATGTCATAGTACTTCTTCTGGCCGCCTTCTGCTTTGTAGAAGGTTTTGTTTCCCGAAGCAATCATGTCATACACCCATTGCGCTGGTTTGTATCCGGCTGCTTCCATGAGTGGAATTGATTTTTCAACACCTACCGCATCCCATGTTTCGAACGGACCGAGATCCCAACCAAAACCGCCACTCACCGCATCATCAATACGGAAAAGTTCATCGCTGATTTCGGGAATACGGTTAGTCACATATTGGAACAATCCGTAAAAACAATCGTGATAAAAATCACCAGCCTTATCTTTTCCGGCAAGCAACACTTTGAAGCGATCTTTTAAATTGTCAATCGTCTTCGTTGTTTCAAGTGTCGCAAATTTTGCTTTTGCCTTTGGCTTGTATTCTAATGTCTTTAAATCCAGAGTTAAGATTTCTGTTTCGCCTTTAGCATTCTTTGATTTTTTATAGAAGCCTTGGCCTGTCTTATCTCCCAACCATTTGTTCTGCTCGAGCTTCGTAACCACTTCAGGAAGTTTAAACATTTCTCTGCCTTCGTCATTTACTAATCCGGCATAGAGATTATTGGAAACTTTCACCAAGGTATCTAAACCCACTACATCCGAAGTGCGGAATGTGGCAGACTTTGGTCTGCCGATGACCGGCCCAGTTAACTTATCTACTTCGTCCACATTCAAGTCAAACTTGCGCATCGAGTCAATTACTTTCAGCAGCCCAAAAATTCCCACCCTGTTTCCAATGAAAGCAGGCGTGTCTTTGCACAGTACTGTCGTCTTTCCTAGGAAAAGATCGCCATAATGCATCAGGAATTTCGTAACGGCCGGATCAGTCTTCCCTGTTGGGATGATCTCCAATAATTTTAAGTAGCGGGGAGGGTTAAAAAAGTGTGTGCCCGCAAAATGCTTTTGAAAATCTTCGCTACGCCCTTCGCCCATCAAATGAATGGGAATACCCGAAGTATTAGAAGTAATTAAAGTGCCTGGCGTTCTGTACTTCTCAACCTCTTCATAAACTTTCTTTTTAATGTCCAGGTTCTCGACAACGACTTCGATTGTCCAATCAACATTTTTGATTTTGGACATATCATCTGTGAAATTGCCCAGCTTGATACGTGAAGCAAACTTTTTGCTAAACAGCGAAGCAGGATTGGCTTTCAACGTGGCATCGAAGGCTGCAGTCACAATTCTGTTTTTGACAGCCGGATGATCGAGGGTTAAGTTCTTCTTTTTCTCATCATCTGTAAGTTCTCTGGGCGCGATATCCAGCAGCAGCACTTCACAACCAATATTGGCGAAGTGGCACGCAATGCGTGAGCCCATAATACCTGATCCTAAAACTGCGACTTTGCGAATGGTACGGTTCATAATTGGTTGTTGGTTGTTCGTTATTTGTTGTTGGTTAGCGGCCTTCGATCAACGAACAACCACCAACGATCAACGATCTCATTGTAAAACTTTATCGTAAATACTATTCTTTTCAACTAATTGATTAATGGTTTGTACTACATCAAAAAACACATTTAGCTTTTGTGTAGAAACTTCTTCCCGAACTGCTTCATTAAATCGCAATACAGTTTCCCGCGATTTCTCTTTCATCTTCTTCCCCTCGTTTGTCAACAAGACTTTTACGGAACGCTTATCGTTTTTGTCGACTTGTCTAAAGATCAGGCCCTTCTCCTCCATTGACTGTAAGAGCCTGGTGAGGCTTCTTGGTTCCAATCCCATCAACGGCCCGATCTTCATCGCAGCAGTCCCTTCTTCCGAAGAAATATTCAGCAACGCATAGCCAATCGACATGGTCCCATCATACTTCATGGCCTGCTGATTGTACATGCGCGCGATGGCATGCCAGGCAGTCTTAATGTGATAGTCTATGGTTTCTTCTCTTTTCAAACGGATGCGAAGGTATAAAAAAATTATTCTGCATGCCGAGTATTTTCTGAAATATTTTTTCCTGATTTTTTTAGAGCACATGACTTCAGTCAGCAGCATTACTACTGAAAATCATAGCAAGGCCTAAAGAATGTCATGTCCCCACAAAAAACCTTCAGCCACTTTTGGGCTGACAAAAAGACAAAACCTTATGGACTTTTCTAAAAGCACTAAAAAATTGACAATTATTCTTGGTCTCATAGCTCTGAGTTTCACGCTTGGGGCACAGACCAACTTCAAACAGGCAGATGGTTCTTATATAACTATAGCCGGTACCTCCACATTACACGAGTGGACGATGACCTCACTTCAGGCGGGCGTGCAAGCCTCTTTTCAGATGGACGAGAAGGGTGCTCCAACCGAGCTTAAATCACTGAGTGTATCAGTTCCCAGTGAAAGTCTTAAGAGTGCACACAAAGCGATGGACAAAAATGCTTACTCTGCTTTAAAGGCAGATAAGTTTAAGGCGATTGGCTTTACGCTTGCCTCGGCCACCACAAATAGTAATGTTTTCCAATGTAATGGTAGTCTCACAATCGCAGGAGTAACGAAATCAATCAGTCTGGACGCTACCTGCCAACCAAAAGAAAAGACACTTCGATGCACCGGAAGCAAAAAAATGAAGATGAGTGATTTCCAGGTGGAAGCGCCTTCATTCATGTTCGGCTCCGTAAAGACAGGCGATGAAATCACCATCAGTTTTAACATCGATTTAACAGCAGTCAAGAATTAGTAAAGTAAAATGTATATGTATAACCAAAAAACAGTTATTATGAAAACAAGATCACTTTTTGCAAATGGGTTGACGGCCCTGTTGCTCTTTAGTTCACTGGGGCTATGGGCACAAGGTCAGCCTGCTATTCAGTATTTCAGGAATTATGATAAACGTGGTATTAACGTATTTGAAACCACAAAAACGGACTCCGTTCCCTACGAGGGGCTAAAGATTCGCTTTGGCGCGGGGTTTACTCAGGGCTATCAAAGCCTTAGTCACAGCAACGGTTTGGCCACCCCGCAATTGTATGAAATGGGTGGTGGCTTTCCACTTGCCCAAGCGAACTTCAATATCGATGTGCAATTGTATGATGGCGTGAGCTTGAATCTAGTGTCATACATGTCATCTCACCACCATAATGAATTTTGGGTAAAAGGTGGTTATCTGCAAATTGACAAAGTAGGCTTTATGAAGAGCGAATTCTTTGACAAACTTTGGAAAAACCTGACTTTGAAAGTCGGACACATGGAAGTGAATTATGGTGATGCACACTTCCGCAGAAGCGATGGTGGCCACACCCTGTGGAACCCCTTTATAGAAAACAACATCATGGATGCCTTTACAACAGAGATTGGTGCCGAGTTATACTGGAAGAAAGATGGCTTGTTTATCATGGGTGGTTATACAGATGGTGAAATACAAGGTAACGTGGCAGCTCCATCTACACCTGCTGGTGCAAAACGTGCACCCTCCTTTTATGGAAAAGTTGGTTTCGATAAGCAGTTAAAAGAAAACCTGCGTGTAAGACTTACGGGTTCGGTTGTTACAACCTCATCATCTGCCAGCAACACACTTTTTGGTGGTGACCGCGCAGGCTCTAACTATCAGTATGTAATGGAAAATGCTCCCGTTAC
Organism: Flammeovirgaceae bacterium; assembly: GCA_021299455.1. Lineage (GTDB taxonomy): Bacteria > Bacteroidota > Bacteroidia > Cytophagales > Cyclobacteriaceae > ELB16-189. Next base: position 39,611 of record JAJTGQ010000004.1, read on the forward strand.
GCTTACCGGAAATTCTTTCTCCGGTCGGTTTAACCCTGGGTTCCGCGATAACCTTACTGCCTTTGTAATAAACCCATTCGTGAAATTCGGTGGCCTAGAAGTGTTTGGAACTTTTGAATCTGCTACTGGAAAAAATTCGTTTGAAAACGGAGAAGGAGTAACAGGTTATTCTAAGGAACCTGATCGTATGGCCACACAAACAGCTGTTGAAGCATTATACCGCTTCGGAAAAACTGAACAGTTCTATGTTGGCGCTCGCTACAACACCGTTGCAGCTACTATTGCCGAAGGCTATTCCGCTACTGTACGCGGAACTCGTACTGATGTGACGATCGACCGCACCTCAATTGCAGCGGGTTGGTTTATTACTCCAAGTATCTTGCTAAAAGGCGAATATGTAACCCAGAACTATGGAGGTTTTCTGGCTACTGGAGCCAACAACCGCTTCTATAATGGCAAGTTTGATGGATTTGTTATCCAGGGAGCAATCAGTTTCTAATTTTGGTTCTTGTTTTACTTATCCGGCCGACCCTTTGGGTTGGCCGGTTTTTTGTTATCCCTCTTGGAATTCTTAACTTTGTATGCTATGAAAGTCTTAGGGTTTCTACTGACATTTCTTCTATTGGCCGGTTTTACCCACCGGGAAGATGCCGATTTGGTACATCGTTTTATTGTATTGCCCGATAGTCATCTCACAATTGGCGGTAAAACCAACATCAATACTTTCAACTGTGCCATCCCTCGATATAAAGGGAGAGACACACTGGTATTGCACGAAGGAGGGCGCAATGTAAGGCCCGTATTTGTGAAGGGCTCCGTCACATTAGATGCCTCCAGTTTTGATTGTGGGTTATCTGTAATGACCTCTGATTTTTGCAAGACGATCAGTTCAAAATCGTATCCGGCAATCATCATTGATTTTGTTTCCTTTGAAAGAGCCCCGACCTATGGACATGGCGAAGATAGGTTTAAGGGAATCGTAAAGATTTCATTGAGTGGTATTACAAAATTATTTGAAATGGATTGCAGCATTGAGGCAAAGTCGTCTGGCCTTATCCACCTGAAAGGTGGACGTGATTTCCTCTTTTCTGATTTCAATCTGGAGCCTCCCAAGCATATGATGGGACTGGTAAAAGTTCAGCAGAATCTCACTGTGGGCTTCCGTTTGGTTCTCAAATTGGATGGCGATTTTTAAGTTTCCTTGTTCCTGTGTCAGGAACCGAATCACTTTGTTAATGGCAAACGGTATATTCGTTTTGAATTTCTGCCATTTACAATTATCTAAGCTATGCCCATTCAACTGATCAACGGAGCACACATGTATTTTGAGCGATCCGGTGAGGGAGACGAAATTATCGTGTTCTCACACGGGCTACTTTTTAATCACCACATGTGGGATGCTCAAGTGGCACATTTCAAGAATAACTTTTGTTGCATTGCCTATGATCACCGAGGGCAGGGGCAAAGCGATTCCATCGGGAATTTGGATATGGATACGCTCTATGAAGATGCGGCTACTTTGATTGAGGCATTATGTCCAGGTAAGCCCGTCCATTTTGTTGGTCTTAGCATGGGTGGCTTTGTCGGTATGCGATTGGCTGCCCGTAAACCACAATTGCTCAAAAGCCTTATTCTGCTAGACACGTCTGCCGATCCTGAACCCAACAGACTTAAATATCTTCTGCTGAATCAGGTGTTTGGGTGGGGAGGGGCTAAGCTGGTAAGTGACAAAGTCATCCGCATTCTATTTGGAAAATCTTCATTGGAAGATCCGTCTAAAAAATCAATTCTTGAAATGTGGAAAAGAACCATTGAAAACCATCCTAGAAACATAACCAAAGCCGTGGCGGGAGTCATCTATCGAAAAGGTATTTACGAAGAGCTTTCACAAATCAACACCAAAACCTTAGTAGCGGTGGGTGATGAAGATGTGGCGACTACGCCCGCGAAAGCCGAAAGAATTCATCAGGCTATTTCAAATTCTCAATTCAAACGTATTGCCAGAGCTGGCCATAGTGCATGCATTGAACAACCGGAGTCTGTCAATCAGCTTATCGGGAGTTTTATACGGTAGCTGTCGAACTTACCAAAGGAAATCACCAAGCTTGCTCTTCTATTTTCGGTGCCTAGCAAGTGCTGCCGCCTGGCCAATCCAATTGTCTCTGCCTATACGATCTGGAAAAAACTTGATAGAAGAAGTAACATGCTCAATAGCCTGAGGTGTGAATTCGCTGATCTGTCGAAATGTGTAAATGCCCAGTGCGTTTAACTTCTGTTCAAGTACAGGCCCTATCCCTGAAATCATCTTAAGGTTATCCTTCTGTTTTTCGGTAAACTTAGCGTGCCCTAGAAATGCAGGCTCAACGGGTTGTCGTTTTGGCGCCTTTGATAATTTAGCTTCTTCCAACTCAATGTACTGTTTTTTGTTGATCTCGTTTGCCTCCAATAGCTGGTTCTCCATCTGCTTCATTTGAAAAGTGATGCGGCCAAGCTCAATGTCGGCCAGTTGAACTTTAGGTCGCAGTACTTGTAGCTCTTCCCGCATTCGTGTTGCTTCTTTTCTTTCTGGTTCTAGCTCGGCATTCAACTTTTCCCTTTCCAAACTGAGCTGTTGAAAATCTGCTTTAAAGGTCTGCTGAGCTCTTGCCAGTTTCTGTTCTGCTTTGTCCGCGAGCTCTCTGTAAGTACTTGCCTGCTGACTCATTTCTTTATATTGCTTTACCAATAATGAGTGAGCGAGTTGAGTTTTTTCTATTGACCCCTTTCTCAAAAACCACGCAATACCAAAACCAATTAATGTTGCTACAAACAGCATGGTTAAAATTTCGACTATCGCCAACGTCATTTGAGTGGCATTAAAACGGCTTGGATCTGTGGGGAGTCCTTTTACGCCTAACAAATACCATTGCGAAGCAATCAGGCACCACACTAAAAATCCTGCAATCAGCGCATAACTAAATTTCATAGCATTCTATTTGGAGGGTGAAACTACTAAAAAATCGGTAAATTGATCATTCTACGAATATTTCCGTGTGGAAGAAAAACGAATGTAGTGTCTCGTAGCTTGGTGGGGTGAGTCAAACATCAAACCTGTTATGCGCTTTTTCGCCCGTTGATTAGTCCTTACTTTTACAGGCAAATTTCAATCCATCACTATGAGTCTTGTAGAACAATTCAACGCATATCGCAGCCAGATGAACGAAAAGATCATGGAAGCCGACAACCTGATCATAAAACGAATCTTTAACCTGGATACAAACGCTTACCAGGCTGGCGTGCTAGACGTAAAATCAAAAGAACTGATTGGGCTTACGTGTTCGCTGGTTCTCCGCTGCGATGATTGTGTAAAATATCATTTGGGCAAGTGCAAAGAAGTGGGTTTTACCACAGCCGAAGTGCATGAAGCAATGGGTGTGGCGACACTTGTGGGCGGAACAATTGTGGTTCCTCACCTACGCAGGGCGTTTGAATATTGGGACGAACTTTCGAAATGACATGTTTAAGCGCGATTTAGATTTAGACAGACAGTGGAACCGTCTACTGCTGGAGATAGAAAAACAGATTGATAAAAAGCCGAAAGACCTGAATGAGGTGCTGTTCTTGGTGGGTGTGCAGGAACTGGGGCACGGGGCCAAGCGGTTTGAGAAGGAAGAAAAGCAGGATCTGATGCACATTGCTATCTGCAAAGTGCTGAGCCTGGCTGGCTACTATGAACTGGAAGGACTTGACAAGGACGGTTGGCCACATTGGAAACTTGTAAAAAAGCTTCCTCATTTTGATATGCTCGAACAAGAGAAGTTGTTGAAGATGCATGTGATCGAGTACTTTGAAAGGGAGTATGGGTGGAGGATTTCCGTGGCGAGCGAAGGATCTGACAACCCAGAGAACTGACAAATAGCGCTTTGAAATTTCAACGGTTGGCTGGTGCTGATCAAAATGTTGAAATAGTGTAACTCGCTCCCTATCTTGGTGGATTAAAACTATCTTTCCGGTCAACGCGTTTCAGGTATTGTGAGTGAGGGAATAAACCAAATCCATCAAAAAGTAGCCGCTTTCAAACGAAAGTATTACGCCAACCTTTTTCTTAAGGGGAGCTTACTTACATTAACATTTGTCCTGGGGTACTTCTTGATTGCTGCGCTGCTAGAATATAATCTGTGGCTTGGAAGAGAAGCGCGTTTTTTGATACTCGCCTCCTTTTTTGGCCTGGTGGCTTTTTGTCTCTTTCAGTTTTTGAAAGAACCCTTGACCTGGTGGCTTTACAAAAAAGGCTTGGGCGAAGAAGATAGCGCAAAATTGATTGGCAATTACTTTCCTGCTGTGGGGGACCGATTGCTAAACGTATTACAGCTTTCCGAAAAAAATGCCGGAGCGCTGGCAGAGGCTGGTATCTTCCAAAAAGCAAATACCTTCAAAGACATCTCTTTTGAATCGGCCATTGACTTCAAGGCAAATACGAAATACTTAAAATACCTGGCGGCCCCTGTGGCACTTTGCATTTTGCTTCTTTTTATTGACCGCGGTATTTTCACCCAAAGCACTCAACGGATCGTACAATTCAATCAAGAGTTTTCGCCCCAAGCGCCCTTTTCGTTCTCTGTTGACAAAGAATCTCTTTCTGCTTTTTTCAATGAAGACTTTAC
>JAJTGQ010000095.1 GCA_021299455.1 Flammeovirgaceae bacterium
TGCTACATTCAATATTCCCGAGGCCGGACTTGCCTTACTTCTGGGCATAGATCCGCTGCTTGATATGGGTCGGAGCGCGACAAATGTGGTAGGGAATAGTATCGCTACGGCCGTGGTCAGTAAGTGGGAAAATTCGCTTGGTAAGGCTGAAATAGAAGAAAAAGTATAGTGTAAATAATTGATTATCAAACTACTTTGCAATTTGGGAATTTAATTCCCAAATTGCATGAATGATTGGTAGAGAAGTATCGAAGTTGCTGAAAGAGATTACCGCCTCTTTTAAGGCCATAGCCATCACAGGCCCGCGTCAGTGTGGAAAAACTACTTTAACAAAATCATTTTTTCCTGAAAAGCCCTATGTCACGCTCGAAAATCCAACGGATAGAAATTTAGCCTTGGCTGACCCCGTACGTTTTCTTTCCGCATTTCCGCAAGGGGCAATATTAGATGAAGTTCAAAAAGCACCAGAGTTGTTTTCATACCTGCAAGGCATTTTAGATCAAAGCGAACAAAAGGGGAAATTTATCCTCACGGGATCAAACAATTTTTTGCTTCTCGAATCTATTTCACAATCGCTGGCAGGAAGGGTTGGCTATTTGGATTTGCTTCCGTTCTCCATCCGCGAAAGTGAAGCTTGTCCGCAGCCGCCTGCTACGTTGGAAGAAAGTATTTTCTTAGGTGGCTATCCCTCGGTAGTGCATGATCGCGCTAGACCAGAAACTTGGTTTGCCAGTTATGTACGCACGTATGTGGAGCGCGATGTACGATTGGTAAAGAACATTTCAGACTTATCGACCTTCCAGCGGTTTCTGTATTTGTGTGCGGGGCGTATTGGTCAGCAAATCAACCTTACCAATTTGGCAAATGAGGTGGGTGTAGATCATAAAACCATTCAATCGTGGTTGGGTGTTTTGCAAGCCAGCTATATTATTTACACGCTGCCTCCTTATTATAAAAATTTTAACAAGCGGTTGACAAAGGCTTCCAAGCTTTATTTTTATGACACAGGGTTGGCTTGTTATCTCTTGGGAATTAAAGCGGCCAACGAATTAACCAATCACGGTTACCGGGGGCATTTGTTTGAGAACTTTTTGGTTGTAGAGCTTTTGAAAAACCGCTACAATAAAGGCCAGCGCAGCAACTTATTTTATTGGCGTGATAGCAGCGGCAACGAGGTAGATGTTTTAATTGACAACGGAAGCACCCAAATTCCGGTAGAAATAAAATCGGCAGCCACACTCAATTTGGATTTTTTCAAGGGCTTGAATTATTGGGAGAAATTAACGGGGCAGATTGGAGGAAAATTGGTGTATTCGGGAGACGAAGGGAAGAACTATAAAGAATTTACTGTTCACCATTGGAAAAGCATAGGTAATCTGTAACCTTGAGTGAAAGTCACTCTATCTAATTTTAGTCCGAAAGTTTTTCGTTATTTGCCGACTTATTTTTAAGAAAGCCAATGAAGAATTTCGCATTAACTACTATCCTGATTGTTGTTAACTCGTTCGCGTTTGCGCAATCCAAAAAAGAACTCCAAAGTCAAGTACTTCAACTAACGGAAGAATCAAAAAATCTAAAAAAGGAGGTTGAGAATTTGAAAAACCCGGTCCTACAGTTAACCGATAAACATACTAAGGCAAGCTATGGATTAGGCGTATTGGTAGCCTCCAACATCAGAGCCCAGGGTGGCGATTCACTTTCGTTGGATGTGATTGTAGGTGCCATCAAAGATGTTTTCAATAACAAGCCGCTTTTAATGCAACAACCCGAATGTTCGAGCATTGTGCAACAATATATGCAAGAAGCTTCTAAGCTAAAATCGATGAAAGCACGCGAAGAAGGCGAACGTTTTCTTCTTGAGAACAAGACGAAGCCTGACGTAACCACCACAGCCAGCGGGTTGCAATATCAAGTACTAACCGTGGGTAAGGGAAAAACACCCACCACTAACGACCAGGTGACTGTGCACTATACAGGAAAGTTATTGGATGGTACGGAGTTTGACAGTTCGGTAAGGCGTGGCAGCCCAGCTACGTTTGGGGTAACTCAAGTTATTGCCGGCTGGACAGAAGCATTACAACTCATGCGCGAGGGAGACAAGTGGGTTTTATTCATTCCTGAAAATTTAGCGTATGGAGATCGAGGGGCTGGGAGCCAAATCCCTCCTTATGCAACACTTGTCTTTGAGATAGAACTAATCAAAGTAAATTGATCGTTGAATGAAAACTACGTCTTGATTATTGCCAACCGAAATGAAAACATTTGTCACATTCCTCATGGCTGTTGTTGTTCACTCGTCTATCGGGCAAACCGTTTCCGTTATGAGCTACAACATACGCCTCGATACGAAGGCAGATGGCGTGAATGAGTGGAGCAACCGTAGTAAGAAAGTGGCGTCACTTATCCAAAAATATGATCCTGATTTGGTGGGTGTGCAAGAAGCTCTTCATAATCAGATGATAGATTTACAAAAGGAACTTCCTGCTTACGCGTTTGTGGGCGTTGGCCGCGATGATGGAAAAGAGAAAGGAGAATATTCGGCCATTTTTTACAAGAGAGAGAAGTTTGAAGTGGTGAAACAAAATACAGTCTGGCTTTCAGAAACACCCGATGTGCCGGGCAGCAAAAGTTGGGATGCGGCCATTACGCGCATTTTTACTTTTGCCATTTTTAAACACAAGGACTCAGGAAAATCTTTTGTCCTTTTGAATACACACTTTGATCACATCGGCCAACAGGCAAGATTAAAAAGTGCAATTTTTATCAAAGGGTTTGTACAGGGATTAAACAATAATGGAAAGGAATTGCCAATAATTGTTTCAGGCGATTTCAATTCACAGCCCACCGAAGAACCCTACCAAACCATGATTCGAGAAGAAATCGGAGTTCGGCTCTTTGACTCGCGCCCTACCCATTCAAAAGCCGGCACGTACTGCGGTTTTGAAATGAATGCAATAGAATGCAAAACAATTGATTACATCTTCCATTCCTCCGAATGGAAAGCAGAATCGTATCGGGTCATTCAGGATAACAATGGCAAATATTACCCGTCCGACCACCTGCCTGTTTTTGCTTCTTTTTCATTGGCTAAGTAAGACAGCTCGAGTAGCTGGCAGCGGAAAGTGAAATCTGGCTCTTATTGAAGCCCGCGGTTTTCCTATCGGAACTTTATTTGCCTACTTTTGTTCCATCAAAAAACAATTGTCATGCTAAAAGCCGCGCCAAAAGCCATTCACATCTATCTGGAATCAAATCCAAATCCAAATTCCCTCAAATTTGTGCTGAATGAGATGTTGGTACCTGAGGGGATGAGCTTTGATTTCCCCAGTCCTGCTGAAGCAGAGCACGCTCCACTCGCCCAAGAACTGTTTATGTATCCCTTTGTTGATCGGGTATTTTACGCCAGCAATTTTGTAACCGTTACCAAAAAAGAAGAAGTTGAATGGATTGAAATTCAGGAAACGTTGAAAAAACACATACAGGGTTTCTTGGAATCGGGTAAGCTCATTCTTGATATGAAAGCTCCCGCTGCTGAGGAGCAGGAGGAAACGGAAACGATTAAAAAAATCAAAACAATATTAGATGAATACATCCGTCCGGCAGTAGAACAAGACGGAGGCGCCATTACCTTTCATTCATTAAAAGACAAAAAAGTAACGGTAACGCTGCAAGGTTCGTGCAGTGGTTGCCCCTCATCTACGATTACATTAAAAGCCGGCATTGAAAATTTATTTAAAAAAATGATGCCGGAAGAAGTGGAAGAAGTGGAAGCCCTTGGTTAAGGCTTCGTGGCTCGAATCATCTCTCGTTTTCCGGGAGGGCCAGGTATCTTCTCCACCAAAAGCCCCAGTGAAACCAAGTCTCTTTTCAATTGACCTTTTGCGGAATAGGTGACGAATACACCTTGCGGGTTCATCGCTCGTGCCAGTTTAACGAGATTACTGCGCTGCCACATATCAGGTTGCTTATCTGGCCCGAACGCATCAAAAAAAATCAAATCAAATTTCTCGTCACCAAAATCTGTTTCTTGTAGCTTTGAATCATTCTTAAGAAAATCAAAATACGGTGAAATTTTTTTTGGCTTTCTCCACTCGGCTTGGTGCAAGTTTTCAAAAACCGATTTTGCATTGTTTGTACCGATGATGGCAGGATAGTTAAGAAGTCGCACCATTTCCATCGCTAGTGGAAACGCCTCGATTGTCTCATATTCAATTTCAACGCCCACTTTTTCTGCGGCTAAAGCAGTAAGTAATGCATTGAGGCCGGTACCGAATCCAATTTCCAAAATGGAAATAGTCTGTCGATTTGAAACCCGCAACCAATGATGCAAACCTGCCTCAATAAAAACATGCTGTGATTCTTGAATGGCTCCGTGAACAGAATGATAGGTTTCGTTGAGGGTTGTATCTAAGAAAGTCGTTGATCCATCTGAAGTCTGCACAATTTGTAGCAGACTAGGCATACATGAGCTTGCCCTTTGGTTCCGGTATGGGTCTGTTCATTTCTCGTGCTATCTCAATCCATTCATCAACTACCAGTTCAACATTCGATAGCGCTTCTTTGTAGCTCCTTCCGTCAGCTGCGCAACCAGATAGTTCAGGCACTTCTGCTATAAAAGCCTCATCATCTGCACTCCAATAAATCACCACTTCATACTTATGACTATTTTTCATTTCCCAACTATTTTATATTTCAAAAGTATATTCCTGACCTGCCTCACTTGGTATGGTTTTGCTTTTCCAGATTTGGACTGCAAGTTAATAATCTCGTCAATACCCTCCTTATAAAATATGTTATGACTTCCTTTGACTCTAAAATCAAAACCTAAATTTTTCAAAATCAATATGAGATCATCAAAGGCAAAGTTGCTATCAGATGAACCCCTAAAGAGTTTGTCCAATATTTTTTCAAATTTGCTCATTCTGATCTTGTAATTAGTGCCACTGCCATCGCATTAATCCCTTCTCCGCGCCCCACATACCCCATTGTTTCATTCGTGGTGGCTTTGATGGATACACCTTCCTCCAAAATATTCATTAACGGAGCAAGGACTTTTTTCATCTGAGGTATATGCGGATTGATCTTTGGATTCTCCAAAATAATGGTGCAATCAACATTCTCAATTTGCCAGCCGCGGTCAGCCAACATGCGAGTTACATCCTGCAAAAAGAATTTAGAATCCTTGCCACTCCATCTAGGGTCTTTGTTGGAATAGTGGAATCCAATATCGCGGAGGTTGGCAGCACCAAGCAATGCATCGCAAATAGCGTGGATCAATACATCGGCATCGGAGTGACCAAGTGCTCCTTTAGCTGACGGAATTATTATTCCCCCTAGCCAAAAGTCACGCCCTTCTACCAA
>JAJTGQ010000025.1 GCA_021299455.1 Flammeovirgaceae bacterium
AGACGCCTCACTTTTTATAGCATAGAAGCTTTCTTCAATGGTGCGGTGAGGTGTAATCCAAAGTTTATATCTTCGTTCAACGTTTTGTGTCGGGGACAGGACGCGGCTTCGAAAGCGCACCACTGAAGAAACACAAACGTTGGGCGCAAGGCTAGACGAGTTTCAAAATGAGTGACGTCTAAGCGAAGAAGTAGATTTCAAATTACGACTGACTTGAAAAACAAAAAATAAAACCGGACATTTAACAAATCAAAGACTGGCTTATGGGAAATTTCAAAGACGAAATACATGAATTTTACAAAAAGGAAAATTCTTTTCGGTTTTCTAAAAACATGTGGCTTGACCTGCTTGGACATGGACTCACTGGACTAACCCTCGGGATAGTAATTATTTTAATTCGTGGGACTAATCCCATGCCGACACTTTTACTCCTACCGACAGTAACGACTTTATGGGGTCTGAGGAATCATTTAAGGAAAAATAAAGTAAGAGATAGTGAACATTGAGTTTTAATTGTTGACACTAGATGGCCAGTTCGACCTGAGCTTCAACTGCGACAAAGACTCGTTAACCGACAACGGCTTTATAGCTACTGGACTTGAGAAATAAATTTCGGTCGACTAACCGCCCAGCGCCCAACAATGTATTTGCGTCAAGCGGGGTTGACGCGTAATCCAACGTTTTCGTATCTTTAATGCGTTCGGTGTCGGGGACAAGGCGTGGCTTCGGAAGCCCCGCTCGAACGCAAATACTCACGTTGTGTGCTATTCCCCCCATTTTCGAGATGAAAATCAATTTCGAAGCTAAGGTTCAGGACAAATCGAAGTCTAAAAGGAGGTTAGTGCGACCGAATAGGCACTGATGACTAACACTTTACAACGTGTTAGTCCGAATTTTGAAAAAAATTTGTTTCCAACTTAAACTTTTTTGTGAAAAGCATATCTAACGAAAATAACTTTTACAAATTTTAAAAAATGAAAAAAGCTTTATTTCTTTTAATCGTAATTTCTGCTTTTGGTTGTGGAAAAGATAACGATAATGTAAATCCGACAGTAATTCCTTATCAAGAGGGTTTGACAACTAATTACATAACAGTCAGCAACATTACACGGAAATATTTAGTGTACAGACCAACTGGAATGACAACAATAAATGCAGTTGTAACTGTTTTGCACGGTGGTGGTGGACTTGGACTTGATGTAGCCGAACTCGGAACTCACCCACTTTCTGTTTTTAGAACGATTGCAGACAGTGAGAGGTTCTTAGTTATTTATCCAGAAGGATCTCTTGATATTCAAGGAAATCCCGGTTGGAATGATTGTAGAAGTGATGATATTTCAGGTAGTCAAGGCGATGATATTACGTTTTTGAAACAATTAAACGCTAAATTAATATCTGACTTGAATATTAACTCATCTAAAATGTACTTGACAGGAACGAGTAATGGAGCATTAATGACTTATTCTTACGCATTTCAATTTCCCGAGACTATTAAGGCTATTGCGGTTTCAAGCGGTAACTTACCTGAGTTTCCTGAAAATGGAGTTTGCACAAATGGTTCATCAATCCCATTGCCAATTTTGCTGACACACGGAACGAGCGACCCAGCAATGCCTGCAAGTGGTGGATGTGTTGCTAACTTGGGAGGTGGTTGCAATCGTGGAAAAGTAGTATCCCAAACTTCAACGATAAACTATTGGCTCCAAAGGAATGGTTTGCAAAATGTTACGCCTACAATATCCACCTTTGATGTAAATACAACAGACGCAGGAAACGTAGAAAAAAGAGTTTATAATGGAGCAAAACCATTAGTTTATTATGTATTAAATAATGCAGGACATTCTGTTGCTAGCAAAACTGTGTATCTAAATTCATCACCAGCAAATGGTGTTCAAAATAGAGATATTGAATATGCAGAAGAAGTTTGGAATTTTTTCAAAGGACTTAAATGAAAACAGCACACAACACTGTATTTGCGTCAAGCGGGGTTGACGCGTAATCCAACGTTTTCGTATCTTTAGTGCGTTCGCTGTCGGGGACAGGACGCGGCTTCGGAAGCCCCGCTCGAACGCAAATACTCACGTTGCCGGCAAGTGCCAGACCGGGTACCAAGAGACAGTAATTTTGACTAAATTGGGGATAAAATTTAGACAATATGAGAAAGACCACCGTAATTGAATCAATAAATAAATTGCCTGACGAATTTTCAATTGACGAAATTGTTGAAAGGCTAATAATAATTGAAAAAATTGAGAAAGGACGTCAAGACGTGAGGGACGGAAAAGTAAATACACAGGATCAAGCCAAAGCAAAGTTGAGCAAATGGTTAAATTGATTTGGACTGACCAAGCAATTACTGACATTGGCGACTACATTGGGGAGAATTCGGAAAAATACGCTAAGCTGACTGTCAAAAAATTATTTGAGAGACCTGAAATATTAAAGACCTTTCCACAAACAGGGCGAATCGTTCCTGAAAAAAATGAAGAGAACCTTAGAGAACTGATTGAAGGAAATTATAGAATCATTTACGAGATAGTTTCGGCAGACCAAATAAACATTCTGACTGTTTATCATAGCGCTAGAGACTTGAAATTATAGGCACCAGCCGCCAACAATCTATTTGCGTAGCGGGGTTGACGCGTAATCCAACGTTTTCGTATCTTTATTGCGTTCGCTGTCGGGGACAAGGCGTGGCTTCGGAAGCCCCGCTCGAACGCAAATACTCACGTTGTGTGCCAGGCGCTAAAAAGACCTGCGGACAGTGACGACTTAAAGGACAACGTTTTGATTTGCGTTGACAACTTAGACGATTTTAAATTAAACTGATAAAATACAACTTGACTACTCGCTTATGTATCTTAAAGAATGGGATAGGTTACCAAAGTGGTTTAAAATAGTAATCTGGTCTATTGAAGGACTCACCTTGGTGGGTACAATAATTTATGCATTTCAATAGAGACCAATTTTGTACGACCGTGTGAGTCAACGCACGGACCACGTGGAGACAGGAATTTCGCGCGACAGCGCGAATTTTTTTGCGGTTTGACAAAGGAAAATTAAGAAAATCGGGGACGACAATTTTTTTAACGTCTACGCGGACGTTTGGTGTAGCTGGACAAATTTTCGTCACGCAGAGCACGCAGAGAGATTGGACGACTTTGACCGACTCAAAAACGTGGACTCCTAACCTATTTCAAAATCAAAACTCATATTCGTGGACTCGAACGCGTCAACAAAACATATCGGTCGACTTGAGACAAGTCGTAAACAAAAAGTAACGGTTGACGCGCCAGAGCATGCAACAAAATGTTTCTTCAATGGTGCGGTGAGGTGTAATCCAAAGTCTATATCTTCGTTCAACGTCTAGTGTCGGGGACAGGGCGCGGCTTCGGAAGCGCACCACCTTGCTTCTCCATAATTTGCCAAGGTAAGCAAACAAAAGGTTTTGTATCAGGCAAGCAAAAAATCGCAAACTGATTCTTATTTTTGGTGAATTTGTATTTCTATGACGAATAATCCCCTTCTTAATCAGCCGCGACCACATGTAAATTCTTTCGCGTTATTCATTCTCAATCTTTTGATATGGGGCTCCTGTTCAGCCAATGCTATTTTAGTGGTAAATAGCTGGATTTCCCGAACAGAAAATACACCCGATCATCATAATATGACGTATGTAATATTTTTCATTGCGGTCTTTTTCTTGAGTTTCGGAATTGCTAGAAAACTAACGGCTAAGCGCGATTCCTGGGACGCACTTCACCGAACAGGTGATCAAAAAAGAAAGGCCCTCATGGTCGTAGATGATCTCTTTTATCTCGCCTATGTTTGGGGCGATCGACACATACCCATTACCTATACTTATGTGTGTGCCAGTGGCAAACCTTACCAAGTTCATCCAACTGCCGAAGCCATTATAAAAGCAGCGGATAATACTATTGGCGCATCATCGGAAGCGACACTTTTAGAAAGGGGGGAGCAAGTCCAGATTATTGACTGGAAGGTTATGCAGCCTTCACAAGCCACTTTGAAGGAGAGGGTAGCCTTAGTAAATAGAAATCGGAATGCGCCTTCGGATGAAGGGATTGTAAGAGCTAAATACACAGGAGAGTTTCCTGCCATATTGGATGAGCAAAAATATTTTCTGCGTGACGCCCGGCAAAGTGTTTCACTGAAGGAGATGGCTGCCAATGATTTTACTCTAAATATCTCAGGAGATACCTGGGAGATGATAGCTGGCAAGCGGTTAAGAAAGCTAACCTTTTATCTTGAGGTTAATGAGGTTCGTATACCGGTGACAAATCAGCAATTCAAACAGGTGCGCGCGGGAGATTGGATTCGCTATCATGCAAATTTCTTTTCAGGCGCTAGTGACGTAGAGTTGCTCTAAAAAATCAACTTTACACTTTTCGTTCAGTGGTCACAAAAAGCGGAGAATAGAGGTGTTATCCCAATTGAATAACTGGAGCCAAAGATTTGGAATTATTTCAAAAAACCATATCGACAAGGGGACAAAACGCCAGCTCAATAGACATTAAAGGCTAGACACCAGCACTCATTACTGGTGCTGCTGTTCGTTAGTTCTGACCATAATGTGAACTACGACAACTTAACGATTGCCTAAGAAGATTTAACTAACCGACAACGACTCGTGAAATTTAAACGGTCGACTGAACGGTCAGCGCCCAACAAAATGTTTCTTCAATGGTGCGTTGACGTGTAATCCAAAGTTTATATCTTCGTTCAACGCTTTGTGTCGGGGACAGGACGCGGCTTCGGAAGCGCACCATTGAAGAAACACAAACGTTGTGGCTTATTGCCAGATCCTATAAGAAAGATTGGAAAAATTTAATAAATTCGGGATAGAATAAAAGAATTATGACGACAAACGAGATCAAATCTGAAATCCAGAAATCCTTGGACAACGTTCCTGAAAGCGTTCTTCAGGACATCTTAGACTTTTTGAAACAGGCTGAGAATCAACCTGCGGACAGATTAAATCTAATGAAGGATTTAAGAGATATTTTGACCGAAGACAAAGAACTTCTCGAACGACTCGCTAAATGATAGAAGTTAGTGAAGTCGAAAAGATTCATGACATTCTTATAGACCGATTTGGTGGAGCAAAAGGAATTAGAGATAAAGGGATTTTAGAATAAGCTATCGGACGACCATTTCAGACTTTTGACGGGAAAGACTTATATCCCAAACCCGTTGACAAAGCCGCAGCTATTTTTGAGAGTATTGTTTTCAAACCATCCATTTGTGGACGGAAACAAAAGAACTGCATATGTTGTATTACGACTTATCCCCAAGAGGAATCAACTTGATCTTAAGGTTGACCAAGACGTTAAATATGACTTTGTAATTAAAGCAGCAAAAGGAGAATTAACATTCGACAAAATTAGAGCGTGGATTACAGGTAATTTGGAGTAGGCAGCGAAGCCACAACAATATATTTGCGTCAAGCAGGGTTGACGCGTAATCCAACGTTTTCGTATCTTTATTCCGTTCGGTGTCGGGGACAGGACTCGGCTTTGAAAACACACCACATCAGAGTCCAAAACGCCTTACGATCTTTCAAACCCAATTAATTTAAATCATTAACAAATATTTTATTTAAATTACTTCATTAAAAACCCAACTATGAAACCTCCAAAATCTTCTGACGGTTCTGAGAAAACAAAGAATCCTGAACAATCTAACAGGCGTGATTTTTTGAAATCGGCAGGATTAGCAGGTTTAGGTTTGTCCGCCACTCCTTTCTTTCTCTCCTCCTGCAACACTAAAACTGAGGCCGATCAAAAACAGTCACCGATTTTATCGGAAAGAGATACGCTGCAATTCCCACAAGGGTTCCTTTGGGGGACGGCTACCGCATCCTACCAGATTGAAGGGGCAGCCAATGAAGACGGCCGAGGCAAATCCATTTGGGATACTTTTTCTCATACACCCGGAAAAATAGTAAACAACGACAATGGTGATATTGCCTGCGACTTTTATCATAAGTACAAAGAGGATATTCAATTGATAAAATCGTTAAACGCAAAGGCTTACCGGTTTTCCATATCCTGGTCACGCATTTTTCCGGATGGTGCAGGTACGCCCAACCAAAAGGGTATCGATTTTTATAACCGAATGGTAGACGAATTACTGGCAAATGGTATTCAACCCTTTGCAACACTATTCCATTGGGATCTGCCACAGACATTACAGGACAAGTATAAAGGTTGGCAATCAAAAGAAACGTCCAAGGCATTTGCAGATTACGCAGGCTTTATGGCAGAAAAATTAAGCGATCGGGTAAACCATTTTTTTACACTCAATGAAATGTGGACGTTTATAGAATTGGGGCATGGCAATGGACTTCATGCGCCCGGTTTAAAATTGTCCCCGGCAGAGTTGTACCAGGCACGCCATCATGCCGTATTAGCTCATGGCCTTGCTGTGCAGGCAATACGGGCACAGAGTAAAACCGGCACAAAAGTAGGTATTGCGGAAAATGTAAAGGTGGCGGTACCTCTTATTGAAACACCGGAAAATTGTAAAGCAGCAGAAATAGCAACCCGAGAAATCAATGCCGGATACTTGACGGTTGTTATGGAAGGAAAATATGCCGAAGCTTATCTAAAAAAGGCAGGTGCAGACGCTCCTATTTTTACAGAAGATGAACTTAAGATCATCAGCGCACCAACTGATTTTTGCGGAATCAATATCTATAATCCTGAATGTTATGTAAAAGCGTCTTCCAATGAAGCAGGCTATCAAATAATCCCATTCGCGAAATCACATCCTACCAGCACTTCTCCGTGGGAACTATTAGCGCCCGAAACACTTTATTGGGGAGCCAAACATGTTCAAAACCTTTGGAATGTAAAAGAAATTTACGTTACCGAAAACGGATACAGTAGCACCGATGAGGTAACACCAGACAATCAAATTAATGATACTGACAGGATCATGTTTTTGCGGGGCTACCTTTCCCAATTGCAAAGAGCAACGGCTGAAGGGGTTCCTGTAAAAGGCTATTTCTACTGGAGCCTGGTTGACAATTTTGAATGGGCCATGGGCTTCAATACTCGTTTTGGATTGTATTATATGGACTACAAAAGTCTCAAGCGAATTCCCAAACTGAGCGTAGAGTATTTTAAAGCCATGGCTTTAAAAAATTCGGTGTTATAAATGAAAGCAAAATGGAGCTCGCACAAAAGTTCTTTACTAGGAGAGCCAAGAGTGCGACAAGTTTATTTCATTGCTATTGGTCCACTATATTCTTCGCCATTTTCGGAAAAATCAATCCATGAAACGGCAATACCGAATACCAATACAAACGACCCCATAGGCCAAGTGGCCGATAGGTGGCCGTTTGAAATAATGTCTTTCTTCCGTCACTTTCCTTTACTCTGAATTCCAGCCATGCCTCACCAGGTAATTTCATTTCAGCGTAGAGTAGCAGTCTGCCATTTGGTTTATCTGCCACCAACACACGCCAGAAATCAAGGGCATCACCTGCTTTTAAATCAGTTTCGCTTCTTCGTCCCCTTCGCAAACCGACTCCACCTACCATTTTATCCATGACTCCGCGAATGCGCCACATCCAATTGCCAAAATACCAACCGCGATTACCGCCAATGCGCCAAATATTTTCGATGACCTCTTCCCTATTTCTAACAAATTCAATTTGTCTTTTGTCAGTGAATACTCCATGTTCAGGCACTTGAACATTGTTGAGAAAATTCTTATCCATTGTGGAAAGTGAAATCGCATCCTTCCAGCTAGAGATCACGCTTTTCTGACTAATCTTGTCAAAGGCTAACTGCAACGACTCTTCGTAGGAAAGAATTTTCGTTGGTACGATTTGCTGTATCCGCGTATCGTTGCAGATCACTTCATTGCGCATACTATTTACGAGGCTTCGCGCCAGTGAATACGTAGTTGAAGTAACGAATACCAACCATAAGGAAGAAAGTTTAGGTGTAAGAACAGGAATGGTGATAATCAATCTCTTCAATCCTCGCATTTTGGCAAAGCCATAAAGCATCTGCTTGTAGGTAAGTATTTCTGTTCCCCCAATATCAAATGTCTGATGAAAACTTTCCTGTTTTAATAGCACGCCCTGCAAATACTCAATCACATTTCGAATCCCAATCGGTTGGCAGCGTGTCTTCAGCCATTTGGGAGCAATCATGACTGGAAGTTTCTCCACCAGATCTCGGATGATTTCAAACGAGGCACTACCCGAACCAATAATTATCGCAGCACGTAACACCGTTAGCGGAGCGTTCGCGCGCATCAGAATATCTTCTACATTTTTGCGAGATAGTAAATGAGCTGACAAGTCTGCATCATTCACAATTCCACTCAAGTAGATAATTTGTTTCGCAGTGGTAGCATTGATGAGTGAAACAAAATTCGCTGCCGCTATCGCCTCCATCTCTGTAAAATTGGGATTGGAAGAACTCATGGAGTGTACCAAATAGTAGGCAGCGTCTATATCGGTAGGAACGGAGATAAACGTGCTTGGATCACTTAGATCCACTTCTATGACGGAAACTTGTTTTAGGAAATCTTCTGAAAAATCATCCCAATCAAACCTGCGCCTATCGCGTACCAAACAAACCACGTGATGCCCTGCCTCGACTAAAACAGGAAGAAGTCTTCGGCCGATGTACCCGGTAGAACCAGTGAGGAGTATTTTCATAGACTTTGTTTTATCATTTTCTCACACTTTTTCCAATATGAAAAAAAAGAATTGTAATACCCACTTATTTCTGGGTATAGCCAATCCCGTGCGTCTCTTTGTCCGGTATAATAACTAAAAGCCGGGTGTTCTTTCGAAATTAGCCACTTGGTTCTCACCTCGGAAGCTACGTAAAGTTGTTCTAACTCAGAAACCTCGCCTATCATCAATTGAATATTCGGGATATTTTTGGATAGATTTAAAATAAATTTAATCACCTTTTCACTCACCGGAAATTTCTGAAAGTGTGACGGCTCTAGTAATAGAATACGATTTACTTTTTCATCCTTTCTCCAAAGTGGATCGAGATTGTAGGAATTATAGATTAACGTTGGCTTGGTCGTGTCAACAGAAGGCGTTTTGGAATCAGGAAGCAACGTTTTTAAACTCAGAGGTCTAGTCGACTTCAGTGTATCAGGTAATGTGGCTTTGTATAGGTCCTCTACAGGCAAATCCAAAAATGTGTCATGTTGGTGGCCGTTGGTAAAACGATTGATATTTTCCTGATTACAATAATACTTTTTAGAAGAGAATGCCCCGGCAACCCATTGCCAACTGCAGGTGTTGCTGGCCAAGTCGCCATCCAACAAATTATAATACATCCATTGCGCGGGTGCCAACCAATGTGCCTTACCCATGTTGCACGCGATGCTGGCCACATACATACGAACATGGTTATGCAGATAGCCTGTATTGTAAAACTCACGTATTGATTTGTCGATAGCGTCAATGCCGGTTGTTGCTTCTACCAATGCCTGAACCATTTGATGATGCAAAACATCGGTCTGGGGCTGTTTCAAATCCTGAAAAAGTAAATCTCCTTTTGCTTGCCACACGCGCTGAAAATACTCGCGCCAGGCAAGTTCTTGCAAAAACTTGTCCATCGTGCCACGAGGATATCCTTTTGATAACACGGACTCTTGCACTTGCTTAACGCTGACTACCCCGCGGGAGATATAGGGCGATAGATAAGTTACTGCTCCATCGATAAAATTTCTGGTGTTGCCGTATCTAAGCGGGTCAACGCTATTGACTCGTTCAATGATCGCGCTGTAGTCTTTGGGAAATGAAATCTTATTTTCATTACGCGGAAACAACTCAATCATCGTTTACTGATTTTGTTTCCTGAGATCGACTTTTGTAATGTAGACTTAAACCTTCCTTTATCCAGTTGACTGAGAGATTGGTGCTTCGTTCCTCTGCCGTTGGTGCGCTTGCGCCACATTCTAAAACTGCTTGCCTTCATCTGCGCACGCATGAGCGCAATCACTTCCTTTTCAAGCAAACCAAATTGTAGTTCGATGGCCTCAAATGGAGTTCTATCCTCCCAAGCCATTTCAATGATACGGTCAATGTCTGCGATAGTAAGTTCTTCCCTTTTCATTTTAGTATGGCGATCAACATCTTGTTAACGCACTAATTTCCATCCGAGTTTAACTCGATGCCTTTTGCTCACTTGTTTTATGGTATAACCGATGCATCACAAGTACGTGTGGGAGTGTGATCATCGACAATAAGATAAATGCCTCTGCGATTTGAAAACCTCTAAAGTAGACATAAACACCAAATGAAAGTAAAGCCAATAAACTAAATGGCAGCATCGCTTTAAGAAATTCCAGTAAAGTGCCTCCTGCTGATTGCTTAAAGTAAATGGCTTGATGCCTCATCGACTGTAATGCATGCCACAAACAAAAGAAAATAATAAAGCCGAATAAGAGCGGAGTAATAAGATACCATACTGTGATCAAGACAAACTGAATAATATAGTGAATGCTATTCTGACGCTCATAAACAACAAGGCTCAATAAATAAAGGACACCCAACGCAATCATTGCCGACAATGGCCAATTGAAACCGGCTATCGCGCTCTGGTCAACAAAGGAACTTGGTGTAAACAAACTATTCGATGAAAGCATCTGTCGAAAAATAGCGACTGCCTCATTCCAATGAAGCAGCACAGGAAAAACTAATACCCATATTCCCCAAAGCCACGAAGGCAAATATCGTAGAGATTCATTTTCAAAATTTGATTGGCCGAAATGATGAAAGGAGATAACAAAGAAGAGTATCAATGCCAGTAAGGGCGCTATCCACCAAAGCCCAAGATAAAGAAACATGGTTCCCAAATAGATGCCCAAAAATTTAAGCATTCCAAAATTCGACTTATCAGGTCGATACAAATGATCGTTTGAGCCGTGTGGAATTCCAACCGTACACAATAGTATTCCGCAAAAAATGGCTTGTACGTCTACCGCAAACGAGAACAAATAAACAATCACTATCAAAATTAATTGCAGTGCTATTTGCGTTTGAAATAGTTTGGATTGGTGATACATCAACGTCCCGACAAATGATCTAATAGTGATTTCAAAAATAGTCGAATAGGCAATTTGGAAAAAATAGCAATTTCCTCCACAAATGTGGTTTCTTCATCTAGAAATCGAAGAATGCGGTGAATCGGCTGGGTTAGAAACAATTGCTCGAAAATTTCCTTTCCACGATGGGGCTGATTTTGCAAAATCCGCAATAACAACGCATCGTACAGCCGAAATCGATATGGCCGGTGCATCGTGGGGAGAGTGCTATCTTCTTTCAACGCCTTGGCTAGTTTTTCACTATAAGCATGCATACGCTTAAAGCCAAAACCGGTAGTTGGTTTGATAGCTCCGCCCAATGTGCCGATATAAATGATTCTTTCTTTTGGTGATAGGTACTTTCGATGCATATCAAATTGAGGGGTCATTGGAATCGCCCCGATTTCGACCTCATTGATTTTATAACTGCACCCTTTCCGATCCATGTAATTCCTGAGTTCTTCTTCTGCCTCCGGAATGGATAACTTTTTCTCTCCAAATCTTGTCATTTCAACAAGCGCCTCGGTAGACGAATAAGGTAACTCGTACATGAATTGAGTATAGTTCCCTTGTGCAACGTTAAAATCCATCATCGACATGCTAGATTCATCAAACACCTTTTGTGCGGTTTCAACTCGCCATCCGACAAATGACTGCCAGAGAAACAAATCAGATTTTGTAGAAAGTGGTTTTTTAAAATAGCGTTCCTGTGCAAGTTTGTAATCAGCCTGATTAGAAGATGATGGAGGAAGTGCGGATAAAAAAATACGATCCGATTGCCAGGTTTCCTTTGTTGTTCTTACTTCTACCTGCGCTGTTAGATCATTAACTTCGATGACTTCTTCATCATGCCAATAAATGGCAGGGCACTCACTTAATTTACTTTTTAATTGCGAATAAAAATCTGCACTGCGCACATGATAATAACTATACGGAGTCAAGCTTTTTGCATTGCTGGATATATTGAGCTGTAAAATCGACTGCCATGCTTTGCTAACCGTTTCATCAGGTGCAATCGCCTTTGTTGCCCAGTAACACCAGGTTCGATCATTCGCCTTGTGCGAATCAGATTCTACGATACACAGCGTATTGAATTCGAGAAGACCTTGTTCCAACAAAGCATTCGCTAGCCAGAGCCCCGAAGCGCCTGCGCCAACAATGGTATAGTTATATGAAGATTGTTTTTCCATTGAAAGACCAAAAAAAACGGAGCTCGTTTACGAGCTCCGCCTTTCTAATTTGATACCGTGAATTCGGTTTATTTTCCTTTGCTAGTAACAGCAATGTTGTAAACTACTAAACCAAAGCCAATCTTGTTTATCGCATCTGCAATGTTGTAGAACAAATCTACATTTGATGCACTCCATCCTAGACCTGTATTAAGCCATCCTCCAGGCATACACATATACCCAATCGGATAGACAGCCCATCCTACTAATACGAACCAAGCCAATGTTTGAATACCTCTTATCACTACTGGATCACCAGAATTCTTAGCCAATTGAGCCACTTCACCAAACCATGCGGTGTACAAAATGTAGATATATCCAATAGTTGATATAACACCCCACATTACACTATGACCAGTAGATCCGTCAGTAAATGCCTCGCCTATGTAACCAGCAACCAACATCAAAACTGAAGCAGCGATCAACTTCCATAGCAAACTTTTCTTTGCACCGGCAGCTTTCGTCAACAAATAAAACTCAACGCACATCAAGGGAACAGTCAATGTCCAGTCGATGTAACGAAGGGCAGTTGGTGTTTGACCAGTTGCCAAATAGTAATCGCGCATGTAGTAATAGTGTACTGCTGCGATACCGGTGATAAGACCGGAAACTAAAAGAGAAAGTTTCCACTTGCCTTCTACGCTGCTTCTTTCCATGAAGAAGAAAACAGCAGAAGCGAGCATGGCCATGTAGCCGGTGAAGAATGTGAATGCGATCGGATCATCCACTGGGATTTTCACGATGTCGGTTAGTAATGTGTTCATATAGTTTGTGTTTAAGGATTTATGTTACAAATTAAACACAGCTTACTATCGCTTGTTTCAATCGTTTGAAAAAATTGTTAAATATTTTTATTCCTGTTTAATTTATTTGACATTTATACATATAATTGATAAACAAAAAGAATAAAATATGAAAAGAGTCAGCTAAAAGGGTCAAAAAAATGAGACCCGCTTCAATTGGAGTGTTTAGTATTGTCTACTTTTATGTCTTAATTATTAAACAAAACCAAAGTTGTGAATCTCCATTTTCGGCTTTTTGACAGTCGTCAGATGACTTAGAACATTAAAGAAATTGGTTTGTTGAAAGGACATCACTCTTCAACAAAAATAGTCTATGGTCACTTCGAGTAAATTTTTAGACAGTCAACGCTTGCACGGAGATCCTGAAGCAGATGCTCTCATCGAGGCGACTTTTGCAGCCAATCAACAGATCGTATTGTATGGCCTATTCAAATTGGACGAAAAGTCAATTGAATCTCAGCCTGATTCTGAGCTGAAGAAATTCTTGATAAATCAAAAGCCGAAACCAGCTTGGTTTAATCAAAAACGATTGCAAAAAGGGCAACAAATTTTCAAACAGTATGCTTTGGAGATGATGGCTTTGCTTGGCGCAATGTCACTACCCTATTGCTATGCGGCATCCCCGGGAAATAAAGCACTTTATTTATCAGACAAGATGCGCAATTCGCCCGGGAAGCGATTGCTAGATACCGCATCGTTCGTTATTTCAGTCTTAACTCCAGGAACTCTAGAACATGGACAGACGGGTCACATCCACATTAACAAAGTGCGGCTGATTCATGCACTGTCAAGGTACTATTTAAGAAAGCAACCGACTTGGAATATGGAGTGGGGCTTGCCCATTAATCAAGAAGACATGGCGGGTACGAATTTGGCTTTCTCTTATGTGATTCTGCTGGGCATGCAGCAATCGGGTTATATTCTCTCCGACAAAGAGAAAGAAGATTTTCTTTTTACCTGGCGCTACATTGGCTATCAGATGAATATCAATGAGGCATTACTACCATCGTCTTTTCTAGAGGCACGGCAATTGGCGACTACCATTAAGATCAGGAATTTCAAAAAGACAGAAGAGGGGATCATCCTAACCAAAGAATTATTGAGTTACTATAAAGTGAGTGTTCCCCGTGACCAGTCAGACTTGGTGTCTTCTCAAATTCGATTTTATCTGGGGAATGAAGTGGCAGAATACATTGGAATTGTAAGCGATCCTATTCGAGACAAGTTAGCTGCAACGGTAAGTACATTTATGTCCTTGCAAAGCCTGCTATCTGTGAAACCTGATAGTTATCAAAAAATGCTTTCGCAGCACTCACTACTGAAGAAGAAGTTTATCGCGTAAACCTACAGCGGCTTTGGCTTCAGCCTATCAAATTGATTATGAATCGCCAAAATAATCACCCCAAATAATACTGCCACCACAATCAAGATAATGTTTAACAAGCCTTCAATTCCAAAGGAAAGTTTTATAAGAATAGTGGAAATAATAAAGCCTGAATTTCGAATGACTCTATTGAATTTATCGGTGTGCAAAAAGGAGATCAATAGTAGTAGTACATCTGTTAAAATCAAGATGGTGAAACAGTTATCAAAAAATATTTTATTCACATCCTGAATAGATGTCATATGGTGGTTTGGCGAGAAAAAACTATCATAGATCCACTCGCCCAGACTAAAGATGGCTAGTAGCACAAAGATGGGTACCAGGCACTTAGCGATAATCGTTTTCATCTTGATGAACTGGGCTATTTCCGATGAAAGTTCGCCTGGCTCCGAATCGACTGCACTTTTTCGATTAAGCCGATAGAACAAAAGAATTAACAAAAAGAGAACCATAGTTGCTATTAAATCATAAGTCAGTAGCAGATCGCTGGGTACTTTAAACCAATCGGGTGTCAGCTGCAATTGAGATAAGTCTTTAAAAATTCTTCTGATCACAATTAGCGTCATGATCTCGTATTGTTTCCCGATGTAGGTAGTGGTTGATTTGGGGAGATAGTAAATGAGCAGATAAACTTCATAAATCAAAATGAAAGAAAATGGCGTATAGATTGCTGCAATGGGATTATTAAAAAGTTCTTTGTATCCATCGAAGGCGACCACTTTTAAATCAACTAGAAAGATCAGTAAAAGATGAAGCAAGAAGCTTGCAATAGCGATAATCACAATGACGACTTCACTCTTTTTGCGAGCTTCTTCGGATAGTATTTTTGAATACACTGAGTTGAATACGGTAGAAATTGTTGTCATGGCAAACTTTTACACCCTGCTGTATAAACACAATAACTGCGTTTTTGTCTTTTAAGCAAGCAAAAGCAATTCAAAAGCGATAGAATCGCACTTTTTTGCTGGCTAACAAAAGATGGGTGAGGGCTCTATTTCGTTAACTTCTCTGGTTTTACCCCCGGCTTAGCATACTCATAGCGATCAATCAATTGAGTTGAATAATAAGCGTCTATTCCGTTGCTGCATATTGATGACGCCTTATCAAGCTCGAGAAAACCATCCGATAAAAGAATATTCTCTTCTAATGCTACGCTTTGTAGTTTTCCAATTACCAAAAACGTGTTGTTGACTTTTATGGGAATGATTTGTTCCAACGTTAAGGCATACTTTACTTTACTCTCTTTTACAAAAGGTGCCGCTGTAGCTTCAAAAAATTCGGGGGTAAGCCCTAGTTCGTCAAACTCGCTTACCTCTTCGGGATATTTAGCGCTTGTTTGATGAGCCAATTCTAAAAAGGATGGATGAACGTGATTAATCGTATAAGTCCCAGTTGATTGAATATTGGCAAGTGTATGCGGAGCTGCTTTGATGGGCCGATTGATAAACCCAATAAGTGCAGGATCTGAACCCAAATGTACCACGCTACTAAAGATGGCAAGATTAGTTTGCCCACTTTGACTAATTGTACCAATCAAGCTAACTGATTTGAAACCGGTAAGGCTATTGATAAAATTAGCGCGATAAAAACGTTCCCAGGTTTGGATCGAGGAAATCGAAAAATGTTGCATTACTTGTTGTTTGTATTGAGAATATGAATTGAAATGTTTGTAAACGCTAATTCTCGTCTAGTCCAGCTAAAAAAGCGTTTGCATTTTGTGTATGCGTTTCCTGCTTTGCCGATGGCATCTTATCAAATGTTTTCACCAACATACCCAATCGTGGGTTCTTCAAAAAGAACACCCTATGCACGTGCATAAATCGCCAAAACAAACCATCCCATATTTCTTGCCAGTCGCCTTTGGGGTAGTCGCTCATTTTCATCAGGTAGTTGCTTCCGCTGATGTAGGGTTTGGTGGCCAACAAGCCGCCATCGGCAAACTGACTCATGCCATACACATTGGGAACCATCACCCAATCGTATGAATCAATAAAGAGTTCCATAAACCATTTGTACACTTCATCGGGGTCAAACTCGCAGAGCAACATAAAATTACCAAGCACCATCAAGCGCTCGATATGGTGACAATAGCCTGTGGCTAAAATTTTTTTGATGGTGTTGTCAATCGGAAGGATGCCCGTGGTGCCATCCCAAAATGAGTTGGGAATCTTCCGTTTGAATTTCCAATAGTTGGTGGTTCGCTCTTGGCCGCCTTTTATTTGGTATACGCCACGTATAAATTCACGCCAACCCAAAATTTGCCGGACGAATCCTTCGCAGGAGTTGAGCGGGATACTGTTTTCAGTAGCGTATTGGACAGCTTGATCTAGTATCTCATCTGGCGTTAGTAATCCTACATTCAGCATAGGTGTCAACAGGCTGTGGTGTAAGACACTTTCATTGTTGACCAGAGCGTCTTCATAGTCGCCAAATTCGGCAAATCGCTTTTGCAAAAACTGCTTTAGCCAGGCACGACTTTCTGAAAAAGTGGTAGGATATATAAATGAGTTATTGATTTCGCCATAATTGGAAGAAAAATTCCTATTTACATAGGTGACTGCTTCGTTCCAATATTCATTTGGTTTTGGAAACCTTATTTGCGGTGGCCTTTTTCCTTTTGGATATTTTAACCGGTTTTCTGTGTCAAACGTCCACTTTCCCCCCACCGGTTGCTGCTGGTCATCCAGTAAGATATTGAAATGCTTTCGCTGCTGGGTGTAGAAATCAGTTTGGTAGAAACGCTTTTTACTGCCGAAGTAATCTTCCACTTGTTGGGCAGAGAGCAAGAACAGAGGCGAATCTTGTTTGGTTAGGCGGAGGTTAAGTTTTCGCGCTTGTTCAGAAATTCGTTTCTCCAGTAAATAGTCGGTCACTTCTGCGTAACAAATTTCAGAAACACCTTTTTCGTTGAGATATGGCAACAATTTACGGATGTCCGAAATTTTTTCACTCGCCTCTACATACGTTACCTGATATCCTTTACTTTCCAAAAAATGTTGGTAGGCTCTCATGCTCGCGCGATGAAAGACCAGCTTTTGTTTGTGAAAATTGTATTGGGTAAAGAAGAGGAGTTCCTCTATGAGAAAAATAGACCGATTATTCGAAATAGCTGGATGATTCTCAAAAAGCTGATGGGGAAAGATAAGCGAAACTGCACTCATACTACTTCTTCGATTTATTCATGCGACATCTATCGCTACAGTACCTTACCCCTTCCCACACCTTCTCCCATTTTTTGCGCCACGCAAATGGCCTCCCGCAAACGGTGCAAGTTTTGATGGGGAGGTTTTGTTTTTTGTGCATTTAATATTCTTCTACCTGGCAAAGGAGGCAAACTATTTCTCAGTATTGAATGGTCAATTTAAGTTTTTCAAATTCCTTTTTTTGATTTTGCTTCCCATTATCAAATAGTAAGTTTAACCAAGTTCGCGAAGATTTTAAAAAGGCAATTTGCTTTTCATTTTTGAAATAGCCATGGAATTTGATTTCATTATCGGTTGGATATTCAAAAGTAGCTTTTGTCAATAAATTTATTCCGTTAGCATGTTTTGTCGGTTCGGTTTCATTTTTCTTTTGACCTTTGAAGGGAAGTAGGAATGTCCAAGGCAAGGTTGGTTGAGTTTCTTGTTTTAATATACTTATCACCTGCCCTTGCGGAAAATAGTCAGGTTGGTACTTAAACGAATTTTTAAAAATTGGCTCTACTTCTTCACTGTTTACTAGGCAAAGACCAAATGGTGAAGAGTTGTTCTTTTTGAAATCAGCTCGCTGCCAAAGCCCTGTTTGCTTGATTGACTCGCTCTTTATTTCTGACTCGTTATGCACCCAAAGAATCTCTAAAAAGAAGTTGTCAAAATAAAATTTTCGGTTGGTGGTTCCTTGTCCCACATGAATACGACTACTGCCTTCGTTCAGCCCAAATTCTACTAATTCATCTGCCACTTTACCCTCGTCATCTGTAAAAATAAATATATGGTCAATGTTCATTTATTTGTCAATTTTAAATCCTAACTAATTTCTTTTCCCGCAAATCATCCAACATCAATACGTTTTCATGATTAGTTTGAAATCTCTTTACGTCAAACAGAAACAAGACATGATCGCCTGCATCTTTCGACCATACTTTTTCTAACTCAACTAGTCCGGCACACTGCGAAAGCACTTTTCTATTGTTCCACAACTCAATGTGTTTCCTTTTGATCAAGTACGATTCTTTATCGTAGCTAAGCCCACATTTTTTGCCGAGTACATTGACGAGTGAAATATGCTGCTTGCCCAACAGCTGAAGAACAGCCGTTTTACTTTTTAAAATGTTTTCAAGCGATTTGGTTTGATGGTAGACGGCTACCATGTAGCGCTTGGGCGTCATACTCACAGCTGACACATACGTACAAATATTCATGTTCACCCTTTGCCCCTCATACGTGGCCAGACTATAGACTGGAATGTTTGCCAAATTCCACGGACGCTTCATAAGAGTTCGATTAAGCTCTCAGGCTGGACATACCTCCATCGACATGCAGCACCTGACCGGTGATCCAACTTGATTTTTCTGAAAGTAAGAAGGCCGCCAGGTTAGCCAGGTCTTCAGGCTTTCCTATTTTCTTAAGCGGATGTCGTTGAGCATTGGCTTCCTTTTTTTCATCGGTATTTAATAACGAGCCAGCCAAAGGCGTATCAGTAATGGAAGGAGCAATACAATTCACTCTGATTTTTGGTGCAAACTCTGCCGCCAACGCTCTGGTAAATCCTTCTACAGCCCCTTTTGAAGACGCTACAAGCGAATGAAAATTGAAACCCGTCTGCACGGCCACGGTAGAGAACAATACAATGGAGGGACTGTTCGCATTCTTTAGTTTAGGAAGGCTGGCTTGTATGACTTTGACTGCACCTACCAGTTGCAATTGAAAATCAGACACAAAATCTTCCGGTTTGACACGTGCGAACGGTTTCAAGTTCACCGCACCAGGGCAATATACCAGGCCATCTAGTAGATCAGGTAAAAAAGAGAAGTCAGGATTTTCATCCAAAATATTTAGTGACTGGAATTTAGTAAAGCCATCGGCCGATGTGCCTATCGTTTTATTGAATGTGCCAAAAACCTGATGCCCTTCTTCTATCAGTTGTTTCGCCAGTGATGCGCCAATGCCTGAAGAAGCGCCTATGATTAAGATATTTGCCATGAATCTAAAACCCTATTTCTGGCATTTTGTTATCAACGAAACGTCAATATTGATGAGGTTACTTCGATGAAGATCATCGTTATTTTTGATTATCGATCTTCAACGTTTGAAATTCGATGTAAACTAATCCCGCTATTACAGCTATTTCAGCCAAGAAGTAAGTTAACCCCACAATCGAAAGCGTTGAATAGTAATAAATGCCTAACCCCGTTGTCAGACAACAATAAAGCAAATTGGCAGTTATGATGGCGTTCAAAAATATTCGCCAGTTCTTATTTAGAAACAAAAAGCAAGAAATAGAATAGACCGCAAAAATGAATGCAATCATGAAGAGCAAAGAAAGTACCTCCCAAGGCATCCCAAAATATTCCTGGAACCGCCATTGCACTATAAACAAGATGGAGGCAGTCGCAAATGCACCAAGTCCATCAACTAGAAAAATCGTTTTAGGTTTTAAAATCGATTGAGTGAAGATTCTTAACATAACTCAATTTAGAAAAACAGTTAAATGGAAGCTAGCCAAGTGCCTCTTTGTAAACTCTCAATACTCGCTCTCTCGCGAGTTTATGGTCCACAATTGGTTGAGGATATTTTTCCGTTCCAAATTCGGGGATCCATTTTTTTATGTATTCCAATTTAGGATCAAATTTTTCGGTTTGCAACTGCGGATTGAAAACACGAAAGTAGGGCGCTGCGTCACACCCCGAACTAGCCGCCCATTGCCAGCCACCGTTGTTGGCAGCTAAATCAAAGTCCAATAATTTTTTGGCAAAGTAGGCTTCGCCCCAGCGCCAGTCAATCAGTAAGTGTTTGGTAAGAAAACTGGCTGTAATCATGCGTACACGATTGTGCATAAAGCCGGTAGCATTTAACTCGCGCATTCCAGCATCAACAATGGGATAACCTGTCTTTCCTTCGCACCAGGCTGCAAACTCTTTCTCATTGTTGCGCCACTCAATCTTATCGTACGCGGGCTTAAATGATTTTGTTTCCACCTGCGGAAAATGCCACAAGATCATATGATAAAAGTCTCGCCAGATCAATTCGTTCAGCCACGTCTCATTTTTCTTTACCGCGACTTGCGCCAGCTTTCGAATACTGACTGTCCCAAATCGTAGGTGAACACTTAATTTGGTGGTGCCGGCAATGGCAGGGAAGTTTCGTTGTTTGTCGTATTGCTCAACAATGGATTGCTTCACCAATCGTTCAGGAAAATTGAATAAAGTTTCTTGAAAGCCTATTTCTTTCAAAGTCGGCAAAGCGATCGGAGCTATTTTCTTGAAATGGTCAAAATACTTTTCAGTTGCAAAACTCTTTAATGTTGACTCCTCCAATTTACTTTTCCATTTTCTGCTGTAAGGTGTGAAAACGGTATAAGGCTTACCATCGTCTTTGGTTATCTCGTCTTTTTCAAAGATGACTTGGTCTTTGAATGCTTTGAAGGCCACGCCTTTACTTTCTAAAATCTCTTTCACCTGTGCATCGCGGGTCCGAGCGTATGGTTCGTAATCGTGATTGGTGTAAACAGCCTTAGGAGTTAGCTCCTTAAAAATTTCAATCGGATTGCCGTGAAGAACCAGCAATGAACTGCCCATTTCTTCAAATTTCTTTTGGATCAGTGCAAGCGATTGATGAATGAAGTTAACCCGCAAATCGGCTTTATCCTCCAACTTATTTAGAATCTCTGAATCAAAGATGAAAACAGGGACAACATCTTTGTTTTCTTTCAACGAATAGAAAAGACCTGCATTGTCTTGCAGCCGCAAATCACGTCTGAACCAGAAAAGCGTTGTGCTTTTGTCTACCAATTCACTTAGCTTACTTTGTCCGAAGGTCTTCAATTTCTTTCTCGAGTTTGTCGATGGCCTCCATTTTTGCAGCATACAGCTTCAAATCACCTGAGCGCTGAACGTGCATGGCTTCTTCTAATAGCTTTTTACGCTTTTTTTCGAGCGTCTGTATCGGATCTTTTTTTAAAAATGAGAACATAGTGGTGCTTTTAATTCATGTACACAAAACACCTACATCCTGATAATGTTAAGCGGTAGCTTCAAAATTATAATAATCTCGCTTGTACTGATAAAAACCCAGAGCACTTAATGCAATGGCCTCCAACCAATACAGTTTAAATAACACCAGCATAAACGAAATGAGAAACAGACCAAAAGTAAACGTGGTATGAGCGTCAATCGTCAAACTCCCTCGAAACAGTCGAGTATGCTGATAAACCAAATAGAAAACGGCAAAAAGAGTAATGATCAGAAGATCGAACCAAACAATATGGTTTATTGCCAGTAACACCAGTTCCGGTATAAGCAGAACTCCATAAAACAAGCCGAGAAAAAGAAACCGTTTGATCATTGATATCGGCAATCCCCTGACAAAAGTTAGGTAGGTTTCTTCCAATCGCCTGCTTTCGAAAATAAAGACGGAGTGAGCCATTAGCCCAAAAAGTAAGCCCATCAGTGCCGTTCGGATTTCGTAGTGGTCGGTTGTGATTTGCATGAAGCCAATAATTGCAAAAAATGAAAAAATTTTTGTGAATAAAAGTGCCAGTGGTAAATGATTTGTAAAATGTCCCAAGTAGAAAAATGGGAAATATCTTCTCCATGGCCATTGAATAGCAGGTAACAATTTCGTTGCTCTTCGCTCGTGCAAAGAGTTGATTCTACTCAAGACAATCCAAGTACACGTCATCAGCTTTACGGAATGAAATACAAGAATAAAAAACACCGCTACATACTGCTGGCTGAAAGCACCTACACCTACAATGAATATGGAATAAAGCAGCACAGGCTGATCCACCATAACAATAGAGAGCAACATCGGCCAAAATTGCTGCCGTTTAGTTAGTCGCGAATAATCCTTTAAAAATTGATTGTGAGGTTCGGCCAGTTCAGAAAGAACTAATTGTAAATACTTTCCGCTATACAACAACCAAACACCCATTACGCCTGCTAAAAAAACTGGCGAAGTTAGTATACCATAAATTAATGAACGGTGGTAGTTAATGAGTTGGTTGGATTCGACTACACCAAACATCAAAAAGAAGACAAAGAACAGCAACCCTACGTTGCGTTCGTAGAATTTTTTGACCAACACCTTATTGAGCACTCGAACTACAGCACCCATACTGTGTGGTCTTTTACTTCCAATTCTTTCACCGCAATATCCGCTAGTTCAAACGCTTGATGTGAGGTAAAAATAAAATTTACCCCCCTATTGAAATAGAGTTTCACTAAATCGTAGAGTATGGGTACGCTTTCTTTGTCGATGGTGACCAATGGTTCATCGAGTAAAATGTACTTTGGTTTCCCAATGAAGGCCAATACCAATGAGAGTTTTTTCACCATACCACTTGAATAAGTACCAATAGGATTTTTGATGAATGGCTCAATATTGAATTTCTGAATCAACGCTTCTACTTCTTCCTTTTTGGCCTTCCGGGTAGAAGAGAAAAATAAAATCAGATCGTTACCTGTGAGGTAAGTTGGGAAAAGAGGCTCAGCCTCCACATAGTTGACTAACCTTCTGTAGTCGGTAGGTTGTTTTTTCAAACCTACTCCATCAATAGTCACGTCTCCTTCAAAAGGAATCATCCCGCTTATAATCTTTAGCAACGTTGATTTACCCGAGCCATTGGCGCCCTTTATCCAAAACAACCCATTTTCAAATTGTAAATGATGTATGTCAAGTATTAGATGATCACCGTATTCTTTTCTTACATTTTTGATGGAAAGCATGCCGTGATTACGTTAAACATAAATTTTCGGTTTTAAAGTATGTAGAACTTTCCACCAACGGTGAATGAATGGGATGACCCCTTACCTTGGCCGGTTTACAATTTAGGAAGACTTTAAAATAAGGACTATCTTTGAGCCACGAGGGTACAAGGTAGCTTCTTAGTTGCACTCTTTTTTTTACTACTACACCATTAGAATTCAGCATGGCTTTTATCGACAATGTACTACAAGTGCCCTCTTATGGCTGGGCCGATCAGCAAGGTAAGTTAGTAAAGCCCACCGTTGGCCGACTGTACCGCGAAGCATTTTCACGAATCAATATTTTCAAAACCAAAAAGAATTGGATTCCATTTATCAATTGGTTTATGGCCATCACGATGTTGCCATTTTTATACTTTTTTTTATTCAAGTTTTTTTCGTGGCAACTGCTAATTGCATTTATTGTATACAGCATGGTGATCATGAGTACCGCGGCAACCGTATGGTTTCATCGATACAGCACGCACCGTGCGTTTACGTTTAGCAATCCGGTTTGGCGGTTTATCACACAAAATTTAACACTTCGCACTTTTCCGGAAGAGGTTTATGTAGTGTCTCACCACGTACACCATTTGAAAGTAGAAAAGCCTGGAGACCCCTACAATGCGCATGCGGGTCTAATGTATTGCATGCTTTCAGATGTTAATCATCAGGCCATCGCAAAAGATTTGACAGAGGATGAATACAAAAAGGTTTCCCACTTTATCAGCCACACGGGTGTGCAACTCAATACGTATCAGCAATACCTGAAGTGGGGTTCTATCGCAACGCCTTGGTACACGGTAGGACTATGGATTCTGAACTGGTCGTTTTGGTATGGAATGTTTTTTTTGATTGGTGGACATGCGTTGGCGTGTGCGTTGTTCAGTGCCGCTTTATTTTGGTTCGTGTTGGTACGTGCCTTTAACTATACAGGCCATGGCCGTGGAAAAGTAAAGCATGTCGATGGTATTGATTTCGATAGAAGCAATTTATCCATCAATCAATCGCGCCCCGGATGGTTCTCTGGCGAGTGGCACAACAATCATCATCTTTACCCAGACAGTGCACGAGCAGGATTTCTACCCTACCAAATTGACTTAGCGTGGGTCTACATTTATATTCTTCACAAAATTGGCGGCATATCAACATATCGCGATTTCAAGAAACAGTTTCTGGAAAAATATTTTTTGGAGGCGAAGAAAGTCGGTTCGGCTCAG
Organism: Flammeovirgaceae bacterium; assembly: GCA_021299455.1. Lineage (GTDB taxonomy): Bacteria > Bacteroidota > Bacteroidia > Cytophagales > Cyclobacteriaceae > ELB16-189. The sequence goes on from JAJTGQ010000025.1 coordinate 24,675, forward strand.
CAAGCAGGAGTACTTTAGATAGCTAGCTCTTTATCAAAAATCCTTCTCACACCGTGGCAAAAAGGTTCTTTTTATTTCAACGATTGGTAGATCGTTGCTGCTTGTGATCTCTATACAAATCTAGCTAGGCTAATCTAAAAAACGTAAGCAAAATTCAGCGAATGACCTTCGCCTTCATTGCTGCTCTACCTCTTTGCCAACGCAGCAAATAACTTATCAAGATCTTCCGCAAATTGCTGTTGGCCTCCTAAATACTTTTTTATGTCCTTAGTAAGGTAATTCGGCAAAATCTCATTTCGGCCTACCTTCGATCGTAAGTCTTTCAACAAGTCTAAGACATCTGTTTTTTCAGCGAAATCTGAAGCTGCTTCCACTTTTGAAATCATCGAATTTACAGCTACCATTTTCTCGGTTTCAACTGCAGTTGGAGCTGCTATTGTTTCAATCTTTTGCTCTGTCTTAAATTGCAGGCAGCTGTTGTAGCGATCGATAATTTGATCCATATCTCGCTTTCCCAAATCACCGTTTTTGATTCTCTCAGTAACCTCTGCGCAGTCTGCTAAAAAGTTGCCCATACTCTTTTTAAATGTGAGGTTGGGCACTTCCATGCTTTTGCCATTCTTCATCACCAAGAACTGCCCATCGTAAGCTGACTGATTAGGCTGCCTAAATCCATATAGACTCAAAAAGCCGGCTTTGATCAGCTTCATATACCTAAATCCTTTGTCATACTTGACTGTGTGATAGATTACCCCATCAATAAAAACAGCCTTTACCTCGAGTGCGGTATAAACCTTTTTCTTCTTGTTTATTTTCACCTGCACCCGATCGAGCAAGTCGTAGGTTAGTATTTTGGTCGCGCCTCTTAGGGTATCTCCCTTTGAAGTAACCGCATAATCTGCTTGAGCAAGCACGTCAGCAGCGCAAAAAACAAAGAATAATAGGAATAAATATCTCATTGGATTAAAATAAAACCGTGTAAAAGTAAGAAATGATGTGTGATAATGGTAAAAAAAGAGGCTGTTTCAAAAGACCATCCTGTTTTTACTTTCTAAAATGTAAATAACATTAAGTCAATTAAAATTTCAACCTGCAGCTAGTGTCCAAATAGCATAAATAATAATCATCAAAATCATGACGGTATACATGATCAAATCTACGCGAACGTAGTCTTTGTATTTCTGATACATAGCCACCCATCTCTTGAATATAGATTCCATTCTTCGTCCCCAAAAGTAGCCATTTGCTTTCAATCGGTTATCAAGCTATTTTTACAGACAAAAGGGGAAATGAAACTGATTATTGAAGTGGCCGATAAAAGAGCCGATTTTGTAAAAGAATTACTTGATAGTCTTCCGTTCGTCAAAACAAAAACAATCACGCCTCAAAAGGCACAGTTCTTAGAGGAGCTGAAAAAATCCGTGGCCGAAGTGTCTCTCGCAAAAAAAGGAAAGCTAAAGCTCCAATCGGCTCGAGAATTCTTAAATGAACTTTGAGGTTGAAGTAACATTTTATTTCAAGAAGCAAGCCAAAAGACTTGCTAAGAAATACCCCTCGCTCTCTAGTGAACTCCGACAACTCATTTCCTCTCTAGAAAAATCTCCAACTCAGGGAACCATGATCGGGAGAGGCTGTTGTAAAATTCGTTCCATTGCTTCGAAATCGAAAGGGAAATCGGGAGGCGGCAGAGTGATCACACATTTGCAAGTTTCCAAGAATACGGTGTATTTACTTTCTATTTATGACAAGTCAGAAATGGAGAGCATCACGCCTTCTGATTTGAGTGAGCTACTCAATCTTATACCCTAATCATGAGAGTATTTTATCTGTTCGTAGTTTTTGTCAGTTTTACTTCTCTCGCACAAGAAACACTCGTCA
>JAJTGQ010000172.1 GCA_021299455.1 Flammeovirgaceae bacterium
CCACTCATTCATTCCCCCTCCGTAGTTCTTCACATTGTTAAATCCATACTTTGCCAAAAGAGAGTAGGCAATCGCTGTTCGGTCACCTGATTGACATTGAATTACAATTTGTTTGTCTTTCTTCAGCTGATTCAAGTTTTCACCCAGCGTGCCCACAAAAATATTAGTGGCCCCTTTTATGTGGCCTGCATTAAATTCAGAAACACCCCGTACATCAATCAACTGAATATTGTTGTTGGCATAAAGTTGTTTGAACTCGTCCAAAGAAATGACGTTGCTTTTTTCCAACGTATTTCCCAATTCCATCCACGGTGTAACATCCTCGATGTACCCATAAATATTGTCGAGACCAATGCGCATGAGTTTTCGAGTGAGATCTTCCAACTGACCTTCAGCCGCAACAAGCATGAACGGTTCATCGTATTTCAAAAACCATCCGGCCCAGGTAGCGAAAGCATTATTGCCTTGTATGTTGATGCTGCCTGGAATAAAGCCCGCTGCGAAATCAACTTTGTTACGCGCATCAATCAGTTTAGTTCCGTTATCGAACGCTGCCTTGAATTCGGCATTGCTCAATTTTTTCAGCTTTGGAATTTCGGTAAGTAATGGCCGATCTACTTTGTTCAACTTCTTCATCATCGCAAAGTACTTTGGTGGCTCGGGTTGATCTTCCAACAGATATTTTACAAATCCATTTTCATCTTTGGGATATTGGAACGCCCAATTTCTAACTTTTTCGTAACCAACTGTAGAACTTGGCACTGCACCCAATGCCTTTCCACAGGCAGAGCCGGCTCCGTGTCCTGGCCAAACCTGAACGAAATCGGGTAGTGCGTTGAATTTAGCAATCGATTGGTACATCTCCTTTGCACCGGCTTCCTTTGTTCCTGCAAACCCAGCCGCTTTCTCTAGCAGATCTGGCCGTCCTACATCACCCACAAAAACAAAATCGCCCGTGAATAACATCACAGGTTCTTTGCTGGCCGGATTGTCGGTGAGCAGAAAACTAATACTCTCGGGCGTGTGCCCCGGTGTATGCATTACTTTTAAAGTGAGATTGCCCACTTTGATAACACTACCATCCTTCAGCCCCACATGGGGAAATTCATATTGCCAGCCCTCTCCACCTTCATCTGATAAGTACAACGCAGCACCTGTTAGTTTTGCGAGTTCCCTCGATCCGGCTAAAAAATCCGCATGGATGTGCGTCTCCGCGATGTGCGTGATTTTCATTTTGTTTTGCTTCGCAATTTCGAGGTAGGTATCCACATCACGCTTGGCGTCAATCACCATGGCGACACCTTCTTTTTGACAACCAATAAAATAGCTGGCCTGAGCGAGCGACTTATCGTATACGTGCTGAAAAAACATAGGATTTTAGATCAGTTAATATTGCGCAAATGTAAGCATCGTCTAAAAGAATCTTTGTGATTTACGTCACCCTTGGTAATTAATTTTAGCAAAAAAACCTTCTTTTTGTTGAATTAAAGGCTCTTTTGAAAGAAAGTCAAATAGCACTTCAACCTTTATTACGATGGCGGAGTTCCCCGCTCGCCATTATTTCAACCTGCCATGCGCTCTACGTCAACTTTAACACTTAGGGTTTGGTTCCCTGAACTAAAAACAATTCCCTTAATAGGCGCGACATCAGAATAATCTCTGCCAAAAGCTATTGTTAAGTGAGTATGAGAGGCAAGAATGCAATTGGTTGGGTCAAATTCTACCCATCCAAGATCCGGAAAATAGACAGCTACCCAGGCATGTGATGCATCAGATCCTACCAACTTCTCTTTTCCGGGTGGGGGAAATGTTTCCAAGTACCCGCTCACATAGCGAGCTGGTAAACCGATGTTTCGCAAACACGCGATCATCAAATGGGCAAAATCCTGACATACTCCTTTGCGTAGTTTTAATACTGATTCTACAGGGGTATTTACGGTAGTGAAGCCAGCCTTGAATTCAACGTGTTTAAATATTTTGTTCATCAATGTCTGGCACCCATTCCATAAACTGGTATTTTCCTGAAAGCAATCGGCAGCAAAGGCTCTGATTTCTTCACTTGAAGGAATATAGAGTGATGGTAGTGTATATTGAATGATGTCTGCATATGTGTCACCGTTTGCCGAAAGTTGGCTAACTACGTCATGCCATAAGATGGTAGAGTTGTACGCCCGCTCCGCATTGATTCGGCTTTGGATATCCAGTGTGCTTTCAGAGTGAATGGTTAGGTGGTCATGTTCTTTGTAAATCGAAATAAACAACAATGTGTTGCCAAAAAAGTCTGTGACGTAAGTCTGTTCATCTGGCGTGGGAGAAATTTTGACATCTGAAGACAGCAGACTCTGTTCATCGCTGTTTAAAGGAACCAGACACAATCGGTTATGTCCGGTCGTCACCAATTCCTGGTACTTGTATTCTGTGGTATGCCGGATTTTGTAGCGCATCTATATTTCGAATTGAAAGCCTTCTTTGCTGCCTTGCTGCTGGTAGGTAGAATGGCTAAAATAGGTAGCGCTCAATTTGGTGTAAACTTGTGCCATTTGCTTTTGCAGCGTACCGCAGAATTCATCAAACCCTTTTCGATAGTCGGAATCTTTTTCTGTTTCCATCAACGCATCAATGTTCATTAATCGAACCGAACTATAGCACTCGAAAACCAATCGCGAAATTTCATTGTCATCACCACCTCGTTCTTTCTGTGCAAGGATACGAGCATATTTTAACACTCCTTCTAACTGGGACAAAACAGAAGTCGGATTCTGACTATTCAAAAATAGAAGATCCACAGTAGGCGCAGCACTTAAATACGTTCGGTAGACAGAGCGATAGGTGATCAGGTTTTGGTTACTGAGTAATAGCGCTTCTAACAATTGAAATTCTGTGCTTTCGTCATATTGAAAGGAGAGGATAGATCGGTATTGAACCAACTCCACCTGAATTTCCTCAATGAGCTGTCCCATGCGATACATCACCCGTCCATCACTTCGATACATGCTCTGACGTGTCATTTCTGAAAACGATAACAGCCCACCCGTTAATAGATCAAGTAGTGTTAAGACGTGTCGAATGCCATCCGGTTCTACGGCAGCAATTCTTCTTTTTACATTTTCGATTTCATCAATAATTCGCCAGCTGTCAATGGTCCATCGATCGCGCGCAGCATACATCGATTTTAGTAAATTGTTCAGCGTAAATAAGATGCTTCCAGCGCGATTGGGATTGCAAATTAACTGATGTATTTCTCGAAGCGGATCTTTTAAAACCTCATCGGCTTCTTCCACAAATCCCGGGTAAGAGTAGGTGAGATGGGTGGTTGCTTGTAATAATATTAGTAATGACTCTGAATCGTTGCTTTGGTGTATGTATCCTTTTTGTGTGAGGTGTCGTAGTACAATGCGCAAAAAACGTGAAGTGCGAATGACCCGTTGTGTATAACGACCTACCCAAAACAAATTCTCAGCAGTTCGACTGGGCAAAACAGCTTTTCTCTTCATGTCGGGCGCCTGATGATGAACGCTCGGTTTCGTATTTTTTACTGTTGACTCCACCCATGTGTCTTTTGAAATTCCTCCATCTTGATTGGAAACAAGAAAGCTTCCTTTTTCGGGTGAGCAACGAGCCAATCCCCCACGCATCATTTCGTATTCATCTTTGCCGCCTACCAGATAGGTTCGAAGGACGGTATAGCGTGGCTCTAGGTTTTCTTTTGTAAAAACGGGTGATGTGGAGAAATGGACTTCCTCCTGACCTACGTAGCGGAATGGTTCAAATTTTATTTTTCGAATCAACTCATCTTTTTCTGATCTTGAAAGCTGACTTCCCATCACGGTTTGGAAACCACTCATTCGCTCCGTGGTTTTAATGACGAGCTTATCCAGGTTATCAATGACGTGATTCATTTCTTTTTTCTGCCCGCACCACCATGTAGCGATCATCGGAATGATCGGATCTTCATTGAGGAAGTACTTGAACGCTCCGTGTAAGAAGGCCATCAAGCCTATGTTTTCTAGTACACTACTTCCCAGTGGATTGGCAATCGATACATTTCCTTTTCGCACGGCCTGCAGCAATCCGGGAATTCCCAATTGAGAATCTTCTCGTAGTTCTAATGGATCGCAGAACGTATCGTCTACTCTTCGTAAAATAACGTCTACCTTCTCCAGTCCCTCCACGGTCTTGATCCACACGAAACTATCACGCATGATTAAGTCTTCACCTTGCACTAACGTGATTCCCAGATAAGACGCAAGAAACGCGTGTTCGAAATACGTTTCGTTTCGCGGGCCGGGTGTCAGCAACACGATGCGGGGATGTTCTTTTCCTTGCGGTGCAAGCTGAATCAGCGTCTGCATGAGGCTGTTAAAAAAACCACCTAATCTGGCCACCTGATGCTGTTGAAACAATTCTGGAAGAACCCTGCTCAGTGCGCCCCGATTTTCAAGCGCATAGCCCATGCCAGAAGGTGCCTGCGCGCGGTCTTTAATCACCCATACTTTTCCATCGGGGCCTCGAGATATATCTGCAGAGTAGAGTGGAAGCTGATAATCTCCTGGTAATTTTATTTTATCACAAGCGCGAAGAAATCCCGGATGAGAATAAATGAGTTCAGGAGGAATAATTCCTTTCTTGAGCAATACCCGATCTCCATAGAGATCTTCCAAAACTTTATTCAACACATAGGCGCGTTGCTTCATGCCGCGTTCTGCTCCACGCCACTCCGATGCGGAGATGATGAGGGGAACAGGATCTAATAGCCATGGCCGGTTTAATCCATCCGAATCGCCATACACGTTGTAGGTTACGCCATTTTCTTTTAGAAGTTTTAATAGTTCCTGGTGGCGATTTTTAAACTCTGTTGCACCTAAGTGTTCAATGTTTGCCAATAACCTTTTCCATTTTTCCTTGACACCATCATTCAACGTTACGCATTCATCCAACACGGATTGATTTGTCAAATAGCCCTGTGTTAGCGATTGCAGTAAAGAGTTTTGAGTTTGTTCCATAGGCTGCATTAAAATTGCCTTAAGTCTAATGTGGTGGGGTATTCCGGACTGATCTTCATGATTGGCGGATCGAAGTTCTTAGGAGTTAAGCTCTTTTCCAAATATCGTTCAGCACCGGCATAAACAGGTGACGGACTAAAAGATCCCTGCGTATGACCTTGATTCCAAAAGCGACTGATCCTGCGACCTTCTGCTTCGTATGAATTGACAGGATAGCTATCATAGTTTCTTCCTCCCGGATGAGCAACATGATAGGTACATCCACCAATGGCACGATGATTCCATTTGTCAACGATGTCAAAGACCAAGGGAACATCCGTGCCTAATGTGGGATGCAATGCCGATGGAGGACTCCAGGCGCGATAACGGACACCCGCAACAAACTCACCTTTTATTGCGGTTTCTTTGAGTGGGACAGGCGCTCCATTACAAACAACCATGTATCGATCAACGTTGAAGTTTTTTACTTTCACTTCGATGCGTTCAACGGATGAGTCAACGAATCTTGCTGTTCCGCCACTCGCAGATTCTTCACCCAAAACATGCCACGGCTCAATACCTTGGCGCAACAGTAGCTCCATGTCTTGCAACATGATTTTTCCATGCAGGGGAAAACGAAACTCAAAGAACGTTTCCAGCCAAGCCGTTTGAAAGGGATACCCGGCTTCTTGCAGATCGCGCATTACTTCTTCCAAATCTTGTTGTACGTAGTGATGAATCATGTATTTGTCATACAATTCAGTTCCCCAACGTATCAGTTTTTGCTTGTAGGGCTTCTTCCACATCATCGCTACAATGCATCGAATGAGCAGCAACTGTACGATGCACATCTCTTTGCTCGGAGGCATATCAAATCCGCGTAGTTCAAGAATGCCTAATCTTCCGGTGGAACTATCGGGAGAATATAATTTGTCGATGCAAAATTCTGCGCGATGAGTATTGCCGGTGATGTCAATTAATAAGTTTCGAAATAAACGATCAACCAGCCAAAAGGGAACTTCTTTTCCTTCCGGGATTTGGCTGAAGGCAATTTCAAGTTCATACAAAATTTCCTGGCGACCTTCATCTACCCGAGGTGCCTGGCTCGTTGGGCCGATGAATTGCGATGAAAACAAATAGGATAAACCAGGATGATGTTGCCAATACGTAATCAAGCTTCTGAGAAGATCTGGCCTTCTCAACAAAGGACTGTCTGAAGGTGTACTTCCTCCGATCGTAATATGATTGCCACCTCCGGTGCCCGTATGCTTTCCATCGAGCATAAATTTTTCACTTCCCAGCCGACTAAGTCGTGCTTGCTCAAAAAGAATGTCGTAGTTGTTGACCAATTGTTTCCAACTTTTTGCAGGATGAATGTTTACTTCCAATACACCCGGATCTGGTGATACGGATAGTTTTGTAACCCTATGATCAAAGGGTGGCTCGTATCCTTCAATAATTACTTTTAGATTTAGTTTTTCGGTGGCCGCTTCAATCGAGGTAAGCAAATCGATATAGTGCTCCAGGTATTTTAGCGGAGGCATGAAGAGATACAACTTGCCATCTCTTGGTTCTATACAAAGCGCTGTTTTAACTATGAAAGTTTCAAATGTTGGAACTACTTCCTCCTTGGGTTTTTCTTTCTTCTCTTTTTTAGATTCTTCTGTTTCCTCTTCTTTTGGATAAGCTGTTTGAAAAAACTCTTTTGGTAGATCTTCCTTTGGAATAGCTAGATCGTGACGCTTTTCAACTTTGTCTGAAAAATTTTCTAATGCCAATAGTTCCTCAAACGGGCTTCGCTCGACAGGCTTCTGCATTTTCAAATCACTGATGTAGGCCAAGGATTTTAAGGGCAGTCGTAAACCGATGGCAGAATCTCCGGGTAATAAAATCAAATGATTGTTTCGAAATTGCCAAGCCGATGAAATCCAACGATTGTTCCAATGATTCCATTCCATGGGAATAACATACCCAGCCGGAGTACCTAATCCTTTCGCGAGTAATTGACTTAATTTTTGTCGCTCGAGTGGATCGTTGAGATTGGATTTATACGGATCAATGTTAATCGGTACTTTATTTTCTTCCCACAAAAAATAAAACGCATCTTCCATGGCCGGATGCACGTGTTCTTGCGGAATATTCAAATACTTCGTCAATTCATTAGCCAAACGAAGCGCATCTTCTATGGTGAAGTTTGTGGGAGCGTCATCTAAATCAAGTAGTGATTCATTTTTCCATATCGGCAAACCATCATTGCGCCAGATGGCTGAGTACTGCCAACGCGGCAACGGTTCGCCCGGATACCACTTGCCCTGACCTTTGTGAATGAATGCACCTTTACTAAAGGCACTTTTTAATTTTTTGATCAGTTGTCCACCTAATTTTCTCTTCTGTGGACCGTCCGCGGTTGTGTTCCATTCTTTTGCTTCCATGTCATCTACAGAAACAAAAGTCGGTTCGCCACCCATGGTCATGCGCACATCTCCCGCTTGTAAATCTTCATCTACTTTATTACCAAGCGCAATGATCGTTGCCCATTGTTCTTCTGTGTAAGGCTTGGTCACACGAGGATCTTCGTGCATCCGGTAAACTTCGTTTTTAAAATCGAATGTTACCTCGCAAACATCCGTCATGCCGGTGACAGGTGCTGCGCTTACCGGATCGGGCGTGCAGCAGAGTGGAATGTGTCCTTCACCCGCAAACAATCCCGATGTAGGATCCAGACCCACCCAACCAGCACCCGGAATAAATACTTCGGCCCACGCATGCAGATCGGTGAAATCTACTTCAGTTCCAGATGGACCATCCAACGCTTTTACGTCTGCCTTCAATTGAATAAGATAGCCTGAAGCAAACCGTGCTGCCAGACCAAGGTGTCTAAGTATTTGTACCAACAGCCACGCAGAGTCCCTGCATGAACCTGACTTCAAACTCAATATCTGTTCACACGTTTGTATACCGGGTTCCAACCGAACGGTATATTGGGTGTTTCTCCATAACGCTTGATTGAGTCCAACCAAAAAAGGAATGATCTCTTTCTTGTTACTTATATCAATTGACTTCACCCATTGTGATAGGAGCGGGCCATCTTCGGCATATTCAAAATAGGGGAGGAGTTCTTTTTTAAGCTGTTGATCGTAGGTGAACGGAAATGTTTCAGCGTATTTCTCAACAAAAAAATCAAAGGGGTTGATCACCACCATGTCTGCGATCACTTCTACTTCAAAATGAAGCTTGGTGGTTTTGTTCGGAAAGACAACTCGCGCCAACATATTTCCAAACGGATCTTGTTGCCAATTGATAAAATGGTCTTCAGGCTTAATCTTTAGCGAATAGGAGAGAATCGGAGTGCGACAATGCGCAGCTGGTCGTAGTCTGAAGGTATGAGGAGATAAATTGACCGGACGATCGTAGGTGTAAAACGTCTGATGCCGGATAGCCACTTTGATGGACATAGTTCAACTATTGAGATTAGCGTCATCAATTTATAGCTTATTTCATTAAATCAGGCATGCGGCTCGATGGCTGACTAAAAATCTTCTGACATAGCGTATTGAGCGATGCTACATCGAATGCTGAGGTGGTCTTGTTTAGGCGGACACTTTTTTTGTCAGATTTCCAAACAGATATTATTCAAAACGGAGGATGGTGAAACCCATCCCCTCGCAGTGAATCGGTCTGTATTGGGGGGTGCTCGCAAGGTAATATAAAATTTC
>JAJTGQ010000103.1 GCA_021299455.1 Flammeovirgaceae bacterium
GCCGATATAGCCCCAAAGCAAAACCTCGCTGGTTTGCTGATCCATTTTCAGCCCATTCATCGCCAGCATGATGTACTTCACATAATCTGAAAACTGGGAGATCGCAAATTGATTGTAATAAACAAGTTTACCTTTTTGTGCAGACAGAACATGCAGCTTGAAACGGTCAACGTATAAATACAAAGGATCGTTGGAATGCTTGTTAGAATAAACCGATACGCCTTCGATCAATGCCGCTGACTGATGAAAGAAATTCAGTTTTGTATTTTTGTATATCCCGCACAGCCACTCGTATAGGTCACTTTGAATAGCAAACACGGTCACAATATCTTGTGTGGTATTCTGGCAGAAAAGAACTGTTTCTGCCGTGGCATCAACGCGGGCATTGAATTTCAAATAGTCAAGCGCCTTATCAGACTGAAAGACGGCAGCAGGAATCTGAACGAATTTATTATTTTTTATGGATATTTTCACTTGCATCCAAAAACCGGCCTGCAGAATGGAGTGTTCTTCAAACAATGTTTTTACCAGTTGCATCAACTCCTGATGGGTATGAAGGTCTGCAAGTACGTAATCTTCAAAAAAAAGTAGCCGTTGATCGCTGGCAGCGACAACGGCTATTTGAAAATCTCTCACACCTAGTTGGATCAAGAGGCGATATTGATGAAGGCTTTCTTCATCAAACCGATCATCTTTGATCTTTTTTATTAACTTATACTGGGCGAAAGGGGGTTGCAAGGAAAGGAATTATTGCGATTCCCAATTTCCGGAAGTAGTTACGTCAAATTTAGAACCAAAATGTAATGGCTTCCTTCCTTTTGCCTCATTACTTTCTTTGCGCATAGGGTTAATCGGTTTAGGGTCACGAACCTCAATAACCTGCACCATCACGCCATTTTTATCCACTTTGCCAATAAAGATGTTAAACTTTTGGCCATCCAAACCTGGGACTTCTCCAATTTTTTTGAGATCCACGTTCGGCTCGAATGCATAGTCCCAATAGTTAATAAGCAGGTCTCCTTTTTTCACCTCTGTACCGGTGGCGATTGAAGCTAAAGCCGTAATGACACCCTGTTCCTGGAAAGGAACATCTTGTATTTTGTCTCCGACCTTAAGAAGGTAAGCCTTCTGATTTTTAATGACGCGGTCTCCATTTTTTACTTTGTAGCCCATAAACACCCCATTGTCAGAAGCATTTACTGTAAAATTTTTCTTGAAAATTCTTTCTTTAGCAGGTGTATAGCCCAATGTATCGAAAAAGACCTTCACGATCTCCTGGCCGTAACCGACTTGAGTGATTTGTTCTCGCCTTTGAATGTTAGGCACTTTACCATTTTCGATAAAGTTGCTAAGCGAATCCCAATTGGCGGTGTAGCGTTTGTTCACTTCTTGAAAAACGATTTCCGCTTCTCTAATAAGCTTTAATCTGGCGATTACGGCATTTTCAGTATTCTGTATTGCTTCTCTATCTTCGATGGTGCCCTGCACACCTCTATAAAGGCGAAAAGCGAGAAACAAGCTGGCGGCAACTAATACAATAGTGAGGATTCTATTAATATTCATGAGGTTAACAGGTTTAGCTTGCAATTATAGATATTTTCTGTGGTTAAAAGCAACCAATTACAACTTAAAATAGCCTCTTAGCGCAATGATTTCGTCAATTTTGCCTGTTTTCTTAAATATCCCATGGAGATGAGCCGTGTTGATTTTTTTAAGGTCGGCCTCTGCCTTGAAAGCAACGTTCTGAATTATCTGATTTCTTCCCGATTCGGGGTCTGTTCCGACTTTCAAGTTTCCTCCTTTTTCATTTACCGTAAAAAATAGCTCAATCGCGTGAAGTGGCACACTGATAAACTCGCAGGTGAACAAAAAGTCACCAACTTCTACGGTTAATCCGGTTTCTTCCAGAAATTCTCGCGTCAGACATTCCTTGGCGGTTTCTCCAAACTGCATGCCACCACCAGGAAAAGACCAAAAATCGCCTTCAACTAACCCCCGGTGATTGACCAAAAGCAGTTGGTCATTTCTGATGCAAATTCCGCAAACCCTGACTCTAAGCCGATTTCCGTACAATTCCAAAACCGATTTGTCCATTTTTTGAAGCCAGCTAAAATTAGAGTGTCTTCGGATTTCGCACCACAGAATACAATAAAAATCCCCAGCCGGTCAGAAGAAAAATGCCGCCAATGGGAGTGATAAGCGCGACCTTATTTGTGTTTAGCAGGGCCATCACATACAAACTTCCACTGAATAACATCGTGCCTGTGAAAATAAATGTCGCACTCGCCTGTATGCTTTTACCTTTCAAGTGGTTCATTAGCAAACCAATAACTAGCATCGTCAAAGCGTGAAAAAAATGATACCTGGTTGCTAATTCGTATGTGGCCACGCGGTTGTTTTCGAGAAGAAGCGATTTAAAAGCGTGCGATCCAAACGCACCCAATGCCACCGCAATGCCACCAAGAAGCGACCCGAGGATCAATGTTTGTCTTTGTGAAAGCATATCTTAAATACTGTAATTTCTTTCTCCAAAAATACCGGTGCCGATACGAACCAGTGTGCTGCCTTCTTCCATCCCGATTCGGTAGTCACCGGTCATTCCCATTGATAATTCCTTCATTTCTACCTGAGGAGGCAATGGCATGATCCGGATCTTATCAAAAAGAACTTTCAAACTCCTGAATTCAGCCCGAATTTGTTGTTGGTCATTCGTGAAACTAGCCATTCCCATTAGCCCCAATATGTGGACATGAGTGAACGAAGGAGGATAGTTGATCAATAGTTCGATGACTTCCCCTTGGCTAAAACCAAATTTGGTATCTTCATCGGCAATGTACATTTGAAGAAGACATGGTATAATTCTGTTGATCTTTTGCCCCTGTTTGTTAATCTCTTCCAATAGCTTAACACTATCCGCTGAGTGAATGAGGGAAACGAAGGGGGCAATGTATTTTACTTTGTTCGATTGTAAGTGGCCAATCATATGCCATTCAATGTCTTTGGGTAGTGCTTCATACTTGGCCAGCATTTCCTGCGCCTTGTTTTCTCCGAAGACCCTCTGGCCTGTCTGGTAGGCCTGTAGAATCTTTTCGACAGGCTGGGTTTTGCTCACTGCGATCAACTTACACCCCGCGGTGAGGGTGTCATTAATTGCCTTTATATTACTTTTAATGTCCATTGTTTAACTTAGCCCGTTCTTATCAAACCGCTAACCGGATCGTAAAGTTATGGCCATACTTGGAACCTTACTGAAAAAAGGAATAAAACTTAGGGAGAATTTGCAGCAAGAGTATTCTTCTCCATTAGAACTCCAAAAGAATGAACTCAAGGAGTTGTTGATAGCGGCAAGTCACACAGAGTTTGGGAAATACTATGATTTTCCAAAGATACTTACTCGATTCAAGAAGGGAGGTCAAGCATTTTACATGGCCTACAAAGCAGTGGTACCGATTCATGACTATAATAAAATATACAAAGACTGGTGGCAGCTTTCATTGAAGGGTGCCAAAGACATCGCGTGGCCGGGCAAGATTAAATACTTTGCCCTTAGCTCTGGTACCTCAGAAGCAGCTTCTAAGCACATTCCGGTCACCAAAGAGATGACCAAGGCGATTCAAAGGACCAGCATCAGACAAATCATTTCATTGTCTAAGTATGATTTACCTCCTCAGGTATTTGAGTCAGGTATTCTAATGATCGGTGGAAGCACTCATCTCAACAAAAGGGGTAATTATTTTGAAGGTGACTTGAGTGGCATTCAAGCAGCGCGACTTCCATTCTGGTTTCAACACTTTTACAAGCCTGGTAAAAAAATTGCAAAGGGAAGAAATTGGGATACTAAGTTGGATGAGATTGTTAAAAAAGCGAAAGAGTGGGATATAGGTATTGTGGTAGGAGTGCCCGCTTGGATTCAAATTTTGATCGAAAAAATTATTGCCTATTATCAAGTGGCAAATATCCATGAGATTTGGCCTAATCTATTGGTCTATGTGCATGGAGGTGTTTCAATGGATCCGTACCGGAAAGGATTTGAGAAGTTAATGGGTCGCCCTATCTATTTTATTGAAACCTATTTGGCATCGGAGGGATTTATAGCTTATCAGGCGCTTCCAAAGCAAAAGTCGATGAAGTTGGTCCTTAATAATGGTATTTTTTACGAGTTTGTTCCTTTTGAAGAAAAGAACTTCTTACCCTCAGGGGATATTCGCCCGGATGCTGATGCAATTTTGATTGAAGATGTAGAAGAGGGAAAGGAATATGCGTTGTTGCTATCAACTTGTGCGGGTGCCTGGCGCTATCTAATTGGCGATGTGATCAAGTTTACCTCTCTGGAGGAGTCGGAGATTATTATTACAGGGCGAACAAAGCATTTCCTGAGCTTATGTGGGGAGCACCTATCGGTGGATAATATGAACAAAGCAATTGAATTGGCTTCTAATGAAATGAATATTCAGATTAACGAATTTACTGTAGCCGGAATACCCCACGAAAATTTGTTTGCGCACCACTGGTATGTAGGAACAGACGATCGGGTGGATGCAAACGCCTTGAAGGAGCGGATTGATTTTCATCTGAAGGATCTTAATGACGATTATGCTGTAGAGCGTAGTGCTGCATTGAAGGATGTTTTTGTAGAAGTTCTGCCATTGCATAAGTTTTATGATTGGATGGAATCAAAAGGAAAAGTGGGAGGGCAAAATAAATTTCCTCGGGTAATGAAAAATGCCCAGCTTGATGATTGGAAAAAATTCATTGCCTAAATACCACAAATGGATATTGTTCTTAATGGCTTTAAATTTGGCATTGTTCTCGCTTTTTTGATTGGCCCTGTTTTTTTTACCATCATTCAGACCAGCATTGAGCGGGGGTTTTGGAATGGTGCCTGGGTAGCGTTAGGTGTGTCGCTCAATGACGCCCTTTATGTAGCTATTTGTTACTTTGGTTTGTTTCAATTTTTGAATGAACCAAGGTTCCGTACTCAAATGGCGTATGTTGGAGGTGTCATCTTGATTTTGTTTGGTCTTTATCACCTCTTGATAAAAAGTAGAAAAGCTCGGTTAGAATTAATTAAGTCTACAAGTGAGCCCAGTGCCTTTAAATATTTTGCCAAGGGTTTCATCATCAATGGTGTTTCTCCGATGGTCGTCATATTTTGGATTGGAACATTGAGCTTTGCAACGATCGATTTTGGCTACAGGCGTGGACTTGAAATGTTTATATTTTTTGTGGCTTTACTGTTTACTGTACTTGCTACCGATTTAATCAAAGCTTTTTTGGCGGACAAACTCCGCGCACTCATTACTAGAAGATTTCTCATGATAATGAATGTTGCTGTCGGTATTTGCCTGATCATTTTCGGAATAAGGCTTTTCTGGATGGCAAAAACGGCCTTTGATTCAATCGGTTAGTTTTTGCTATGACAGACGATAGTGTTAAAAACTAGTTAAAACCTCTACATGGTTCGTCATATTTTGACTAAAACGAAACTTTTGCTGCTATTTTGTAGTTAAATTTGCGTTGTGAAGAAGTTATCATTGATCTCTCTTGCGTTCGTCTATCTGCTTTTGTCGGTGGGTATAGCTAAGTCAACCCATTTCTGCATGGGTAGAGAACAAAACTCTTCTCTTTTTTCTTTTGAGGCCAAAAAATGCCCCTGTTTTCGATCGATGGAAAAAGCAAAATCCTGTTGCGAGGATGAGCATGAAATTGTGAAAATAGAAGATGATCAATCTACAAGTCAGGTAGTACATTCACCTACACCGACATTTAATTTAATTGCGACCTTTTTTTTCAAGGAAGAAACTTTATTTCCTCAATCTGAACAGCTTTCTTTTGCCGATCTAGATTTAACACCTTCCAAAATACCCATCTACAAGGCTGTTTGCAGTCTTGTCTTTTACGAGTCGGAAGTTTAAAATCGATTAAAGGCTTTTCAAAAGCCGAACTATCTTTTTTAAATTTTAACTATTCGTAACCATGAAAACAAAATTTTTTATCACTATGCTGGCAGCCACGCTGTCCGTAAGCGTGTATGCTCAATCCAATATTGTCACCGCGTCTGTAAAGGTGTATGGCAACTGCTCCATGTGCAAGAAACGTATCGAGACGGCTTTAGATCATAAAGGAATTAAACAAGCCCAGTGGAACGCTAAAACCAAACAACTAGACGTGGTCTACAATTCGTCCAAGATTACAGAACAGCAGATTCATGAAATAGTAGCCAAGGTTGGCCATGATACCGACAAGGTGAAGGCAAAGGATGAAACCTATGCGTCTCTTCCATTTTGCTGTTTATATCGTGATCATGAGATGAAAGACGACCACTAAGCCAACAGCTATGAAATATTTTTCTATTTGCTTTTTGGCGATGGCTTTCGCTTGGCCGCTTGGCACATCGGCACAAAAAATAATGGGACTTGTCGTTGAGAAAGACGCCACCGGTAAAGATCAACCTCTTCCGGGTGCGAATGTTTATTGGCTGGGGACTATGCAAGGAGTTACCACACGTGATAATGGTGTGTTCTTGATTGATCGGGTAACTGGAAATGATAAACTAGTTGTCAGTTTTGTTGGTCATCGACCGGATACTATTTTGGTTACTGATCAAACCAACATACGCGTTGAGTTGAAATCTGATCAGGTATTGCAAGAAGTTGTAGTAGAAGGTTGGAAGCCTACTTCGGTGGCGAATCTGAGTTCCGGCATCAACGTTATTGAAATGAGCGAGAAGGAGTTATTCAAGGCAGCTTGTTGCAATCTATCGGAAAGTTTTGAGACTAATCCATCGGTTGACGTAGCTTTTACCGATGCACTCACGGGAACGAAGCAAATACAAATGTTGGGGCTCTCAGGCTCAAACACATTGATATCTATTGAAAACATGCCGGGTGTTCGTGGCTTGGCCGCGAGTCAAGGAATTCAATTTATTCCTGGCACCTGGATTAACTCCATTCAGGTAACAAAAGGCGTTGGTTCGGTGGTCAACAGCCATGAAAGCATTGCTGGCCAAATCAATGTTGAGTTGAAGAAACCGCAAGAAAGCGACAAGCTTTATGTCAACGGCTACATCAACAATACGGGCAGAACAGAAGCTAACACGATAGTGACAGCTCAAGTTTCAAAGAAGTGGGCAACTACTTTTTTGCTTCATGGCAGTATGCGCCCCTTGGAAATTGATCAGAATAAAGATTCGTTTTTAGATTTCCCTACCGGGCAACAGGTGAATTTTGTGAATCGTTGGGTGTATAACTCTAACGGATGGCTCGGACAAGTTTCCTTAAAATACTTGAATGATCGAAAACTGGGGGGGCAAACCGGGTACAGTACTGAGCGAGATAAATTCACGACTAATCGATATGGATTGGAAATTAATACCGAGCGAATAGAAGTGGTGGGAAAGTTAGGCTATCAATTCCCTACAAAGCCTTACAAGAGTTTTGGTCTTCAGCTAAGCGCGCTCCGGCATGTACATGATAGTTATTTTGGATTTAATGTGCATAACGCAAACGAACAATCCGCTTACGCAAATTTAATTTATCAGTCGATTATCAGTAACACCGCTCACAAGTTCAAGACAGGGTTGAGTTTTTTGTATGATCGATATATTGAAACATTGGGGATCAACAGCAATACAAGTCAGAATGACTTTAGCAGGACAGAGCAAGTCAACGGTGCCTTTTTCGAGTATTCGTACGATGATTTGAAGAAATTTTCTGTGGTGGCCGGGTTACGAGCAGACTACCATAATTTGTTTGGGGTTTATTGGACACCACGACTTCACGCCAAGTATAATCTCACCGAAAGCACTGTTCTTCGGGCTTCTTTTGGCAGAGGCTGGAGGTTGGCTAACATCATTGCCGAAAATTCTGCTTTTCTAGCTTCTTCTCGTTCTTTGGTTCTCTCTAACCGTCAAACAAACAATGCGTATGGGTTTCGGCCTGACGATGCATGGAACTATGGACTAAGCCTGCAGCAGGATTTTACTCTTGACTATAGACCTGGAAACATTAGTGTGGATTACTTCTTCACTGACTTCGCCAATCAAGTGGTGATGGATTGGGATAGAAATGCGCAAGAGATTAATTTCTTTGGCCTAGTTGGAAGATCTTTTTCTCATAGTTTTCAAGCGCAGGTGGATTACCAATTGGCAAGGCGATTGGATATCAGAATCGCGTATCGTTGGTTGGATGTACAAACCGATTATCTAAATGGCCGATTGCAACGCCCGATGGTGCCTCGTGACAGAGCCTTTATCAATCTGGCCTACAAAACTAAAAACAGTTGGTCATTTGATTGGACATTGAACCGCATCGGTGTGCAGCGGTTACCTGATATGGAAACAAATCCCATTATCCATCAATTACCGCCTCAGTCAGAGCCCTATTATCTGATGAACGCGCAAGTGACCAAAGATTTTGGCGATAAGTGGAGTGTGTATGTAGGTGGAGAGAACCTTACAAATTTTACTATTGCCAATCCAATTGTGGCGGCTAATGCACCTTTTGGACCTCACTTTGACAGCTCGATGATTTGGGGCCCTATTTTTGGAGCTACTGTCTATGCCGGTTTTAGGTTCCGGGTGAAATGATGTTAGTCCTGTAGTACATTGCTCAAGAAGGAAGACTTCAGCAGTAGCCATAGCAAGAAAAAAGCAATCGCCCACTTCAGATAGATAAAATAGAAATCTGAGGTGTCTTTGAATCGGCTTTCTTTGATTTCTGCTTTTTCGTACTGGTCGATTCTTTTAAAAACATTTTTTAAGGCTTCGTTATCCGTAACGCGGAAGAACTCGCCCCCACCGATTTCAGCAATCTTGCGCATGGTACTTTCATCCACCGTGTTCTCGACCATTTGTGGCCGACCGAAAAAGTCTTTTCCAAAAGGAACCATCCCTTCCTGGCCTACAACAATAGTATAGAGCTTTATATTGTAGGCGCCCGCCAACTCTGCCGATGTAATTGGATCAATATTACCAGCTGTATTATCACCATCGCTAATCAAGATGCAGACTTTCGATTTTGATTCAGACTCGCGCATTCGATTGGTTACTACGGCAAGCGCACTACCAATCGCTGTGCCTCGGGATTCAATCATTTCGAAACTGATGTCGTTGAGGTAGTTCTTTAACAAGTCGTAGTCTGTGGTAAGTGGTGCGAGTGAGAACGCATCGCCCGAAAAAACGACCAATCCGATTCGATCTTGCTTTCTTCCCTTAATAAAATCACGCGCTACATCCTTTGCTGCCTCTAGCCGGTTGGGTTTGAAGTCTTCGATTTGCATCGACTGAGATATATCTAACGCAATCATAATGTCGATTCCTTCCGTCCATTGCTCAACTTTTTCATTCGTGCGTTGCGGCCGCGCGAGGGCGATCAGTAGGAGTGCAATAACAATGGACAAAACGAGCTCTGGAAAAAATCGAATGAGATTTAGCGGGGAACTTTTTAAATCACTTTTTACCAGGGCAACGGGAAGTTTTTGATTCAAATAATAACGCGACAGCCAACGGAGTATGAAAATAAAAGGTATCGCCAACAGGCCATAAAGAAATAGTTGGTTCTCCCAGGTAAAGCCTTTCAGCACTGAAGGAGTGAACCATTCCAATGAATACCACGGATCTAAAAAGCTATCCATTTTTTATCTCATCTAGTTTTTTGTAAAACTGATCTTCGCTATAGCTCTTCAAATTGGCAAAATGATCGATTTGATCTGGTTGATTGGCGTAGATCATCCGGTCTATGGAAGCTAACGACTGAATCATCCGTTCGTCTTTTTCTAGTTCATTTATCTCCTTTGTCGTAAACTTAGTGTAGGGTCTGTCGACAAGATTCTCCAGGTATTTCTTCCATAGTAATAAAGCCGATTCTGTATCCCTAGGCGAGAAATTCGCTTGCAATTTTTCTACTGCTGTATTGAGTTGGTTCAAAAATGTCTGGTGATTCTTTGTAAGTTTTTTTACTTTGAAATATTTCTTTATTCGTTTACCGAAAACAATCCAGCCTACGATGAGTAGGATCAACAGGATCGCTCCAACAATTATTAGAATTGGATAGTTTAATAGCCAAGAAACTTTCAAATAGTTGGTATTTGTTTTTAGGGGCATCTTCGCCAGTTGTACTGTGTCGGGCAGATTTTTTACCAATCTCGAAAATAGCAATGTGTCGGTGTTTGAAGATACAGTTACACAGTCTTTTTCATTTACCACAAAAAGAGGAAGCTGTAGAAACTGCAAACTGTCGATCTCGAATGTTAGAAGGGTGTAAACAACACTGTCGTAGCTAAATCCATGCTTTGTGCTCGTAGGCACAAACGATTTTTTTTGAAACTCAAAAGGGGCAAAAGAAAAAGTAGAATCAGGAAAAAGAATAGTTGCCGTGGCCGGATAATGGGCAGTTAGGTAGAAAGATACGGGCTGTCCCAGGCGAACGCTGTCTTGTATAAATCGCCCCGTTACTTTTACTTCTTGTGCAGAAATAGATAAAGAAGTAAGAATGCAAAAAACGGAAATTAGAAATCGCTTAGACACTTTTAAATGATTTATTCCTCACTTTAAACAGCTTTAACAATTTGGGAACAAAATCTTCGTTCGTATCCACTGAAATAAAATTGATTTGATGCTTTCGACTAAATTCGGCCAACTCTTTTTCGCGTAAACCATGGTGCGAAGAGATCGCTTCGCGAAACCCACCAAATGAGGTATTGACCCAAAGCGTCTTTTTTGATTCTTTGTCGAGCACTGGGATAATGCCAAGCTTTGGCAGTTCTGTTTCTCTTTTGTCACTTATCTTAATTATCACCAAATCATGTCTTCGTGCCAGCGACTTTAGGTTATGGTGGTAGCCTTCGTCAATAAAATCAGAAATCATGACGATAACGCTTCTTCGTTTAATGGAGTTGAGTGCGAACGAAATGGCCTTGGAAAGATTGGTTTTTAGAGACTTTGGTTCCAGCTTGATGATGTTGTAAATGATATCGTAAGCCTGTTGAATCCCTTTTTTGGGTTTAATAAATTTTTCCCGTTCATCTGAGTAGCAGATCAGGCCAATCTGGCTAGATTCCTTGGCCCCTGAAAGAGCCAAAACCCCACAAATTTCTTTTCCGATGTCGACCTTTGTTTTTCCAGGACTGCCTATTTCTTGAGATGCACTAACGTCCAGAATAAAAAAGATAGTTTGTTCTTTTTCTTCCTTGAACGTCTTCACAAATGTGCCATGGCCCTTTGCCGATACGTTCCAGTCAATGGATCGGATATCATCACCATATTGATAAGGCCTTACATCATCGAACTCAAGGCCAGTACCCTTAAAAATTGAGTGAAAATCCCCCTGCATCTGACTGTTCACAGCCTTGCGAATTTGAATCTCGTATTTCCTCAGCTTTTTAAGTAACTCCCTCAAGTAGTTGATTTTTAAGACCTCAAAAATAAGAAAACGATTTATTTAATCCGTTACCGACCTTTCAGCGTTTTATTGGTCAAGTAATGACAGGAAAAACTAGTGGCGAGGATTTTTCAGGCTGTAGTCCGGCTGGGTTTTATTGTAGTTTTGTAAATTCGTGGCTCTAATTTTGCCTGATCTACAGCATTCTTGAAGTTAAGTAAAAATTTATGAGATTAGTCTGGCTGTTGTTTGTTTTATGTTATGTTTCGTTTTCGGCTTGCCAGAAGGAACAAGAGAAGAATAGAGATAAAGACATTTTAGGCAAAAAGGAGCTAACGACCTTTTTGATAGAGATGTACCTGGCCGAAGCAAGAGCTGATAATCTCCCCATCCGCAAAGACTCAGCGATCAAATTGTTTTATCCCTACGAACAAAAGTTGATGCAAAAATTTCATTTAGCGGATTCTTCATTAAAAAAGACTTATCAATACTATGGCGACCACCCCAAGGAAATGGAAGAGGTGTACGATGCTTTGATCGATTCGTTGAGTTTGCGCGAACAACGAACAACTCACGAATGATTTACCCAGATGATTTTGAGCATAAAATTGGATTTGACCAGATACGGACAAAATTAAGAACGTATTGCCTTAGCTCATTGGGAAGGGCTAATGTAGAAGCTATTGAGTTTTCCTCCGAATTTCAAATTGTCCAATGCTTGCTTCTTCAATGTGATGAGTTTAAACAACTTTTTGTTAAGGGGGAGCAATTTCCCTCATCTCATTATTACGATCCCACCGAACTCTATCCAACGATTTCTATTGAAGAAAGCTTTATCGAAGAAGATAGCTTTCGTTTGTTGCTTCTATCTTTTCATACCATTTTGGAGGCAACTGATTTCCTGGAAAAGAATAGGGAAAATTATCCAAACCTTTTTCAACTTTCCTCGGATGTTAGACTCTCCAGACAGCTAGTCCAATCGATTCAGTCAAAATTTGATGAGAGCGGTCATTTGCGCGATCAGGCAAGTCCCGACTTAGCCAGGATACGTAGATCATTGAGGGAAGAAGAGGGCAAGGTTAGACGTCTAACCGAGCAGCTTTTCAGGCAAGCTTCTTCGCAAGGCTGGGTTCCAGAAGGAGCATCACCAACTATACGTGAGGGGCGAATAGTGATCCCGATCTTGGCGGAGCATAAACGAAAACTACGAGGCCTTATTTTGGATGAGTCGGCTACCGGCCAAACAATTTACATGGAGCCCTCAGAAGTATTGGAGGCCAATAATGAGATACGTGACTTGTTTTTTGCTGAGCGGAGGGAGGTCATTAAGGTGCTGAAAGTGCTTACCACTTTATTGCGCCAGCACCTTTCAGAAATTGAAAAAGCTTACGTTTTTCTAGGGGAGATTGACTTGATTCGTGCGAAGGCAAAATTGGCAATGGAGTTAGAGGCGGATTTGCCGGAATTGAATGCTAACCCTACACTTTTGTGGACACAAGCTCGCCATCCTTTGCTTTTTTTATCACTGAAAGGAAAAAAGAAAGTGGTTCCGCTAGACATTGAGTTGACAGATCAAGATCCGTTCTTATTGGTGTCAGGACCTAACGCAGGAGGGAAGTCGGTGTGTCTAAAGACCGTTGGATTAATCCAGTACATGTGTCAATGCGGACTGTTGGTTCCGATGTACAATCGGTCACGCATGGGTATTTTCAAGAACATCTTCATTGATATTGGCGATCAGCAGTCGATGGAAAATGATTTAAGTACCTATAGCAGTCACCTAAAGAATATGGGATATTTCCTCAATAGTTCCAATCATCATTCCTTGGTCTTATTGGATGAGTTAGGCTCGGGTACAGATCCAAATTTTGGTGGGGGCATCGCGGAAGCAATTCTTTCAGGGTTAGTAGATAAAAAAGTGTGGGGTGTGGCCACTACTCACTATTACAACTTGAAGCTATTTGCTGAGAAGCGAGTGGGAGTTCGCAATGGGTCGATGCGTTTTGATACTAAGCAGTTAGAACCACTTTTTACGCTCGAGATTGGCAAGCCGGGTAGCTCTTTTGCGTTGGAGATTGCAAGGAAATCCAAGTTGCCAGAAGTAGTGTTGAAAAGAGCTGAACAACTGATCGGTGGCGAACTAATTGGCTTAGAGACACTGATGAAATCGGTAGCCGAAGAAAAGCAGCAATTGGAAAAAAAGCAGAGAGATTTTCAATTTAATGAGCAAAAGTTAACGCAAGAACTGCATCGCTATCAGGCACTTAGTAACGAGCTAGAATCAGAGAAAAAGGAAATACTGAACAAGGCAAAGACTGAGGCCGCCTATCTATTGAAAGAAACCAATCGCGAGATAGAAAAAACCATCCGGCATATTCAAGAAAACAAAGCAGAAAAAAAGGAGACTCGAAAAGTGCGGGCAGGGTTGACCGAACTTGCAACTAAAGTTCAGCCAGAAAATAAAGCAGGGAAGCTGACCGCGGATGTCACTTTGAAAGTGGGTGATCGTGTTCGAATGATAGGCCAGGAAGTGACAGGGACTTTGTTATCGATAAAAGGGAAAGTGACTGTGGTACAATTTGGCAATTTACAGTCCCACCTAAAACTTTCTCAGTTGGTAAGAAGCGATTTAGTAGACTCCAATCAATCTGTGAAAAGGGCCCGATCATTTGGAATTAATGTCTTTGAAAAGCAATCTTCTTTTGACTCGACATTGGATGTTCGGGGAAAGCGCGTAGAGGAGGTAGGCGCTGTTCTAGATCAGTTTCTGGATGATGCAATCTTACTAGGCCAGAGCGAACTTAAGATTTTGCATGGCAAGGGTGAAGGGGTTCTGCGTAAGGTAATTCGAGAGCAATTAAAAAAGACAAAACAAGTCGCTTCTTTTAAAGATGAGCACGCGGATCGGGGAGGAGACGGTATCACAGTGGTTGTTTTAAAATAAAAAAGCCCCAAATCGGGGCTTTAAATTTTCTTGTTGACTTACTAAAGTCCAAACTTAAAAACCCAATTTCCTTTCACTTGATCAGTTCTAGTATATCCGGCACCCTGAAAACCGAAAGTAATTTGCAATGTACTCTCATCTACCGCGTACGTCATTTCTAACTTATCGTTA
>JAJTGQ010000105.1 GCA_021299455.1 Flammeovirgaceae bacterium
GGCAACCCCTGTTGTGTTTCTGCATCCGTTACCTTTCCGGTAACTACTACCTCTTGTGCCTGCGCCAGCAGCGCAGAAAATGCCAAGAGAAAAACCAGCCCCATGTGCCAGAGACTGCGCCTTTTTTGCTTGTAAATGTTTATCATGAAAAATAGTTTAAGGTGAAAAATGGTTATTTGTCTGGCTACGCCCATTGCCAAAAGCAGCAAAAGACCGTAAACATTGGCTTGAATTTGCGTTTTTTTTCTAGAATTGCAAACGATTGTAAAATATTTTATGTAAAATCGTGCAATAAGCCTGACCTATGCTCAAAGAAGAGCGACTGAATTACATAGTCAACGAAGTAAAGATCCGCAACAGGGTGCAACTGCTGGACATTGCCCAAAAGCTATCTGTCTCTGAAGATACTGTTCGCAGAGACTTGAATTACCTGGACGAGCAAGGCAAAGTAAAAAAGGTACACGGTGGAGCTATTTCAAACTCTTTCCACGTTTATACGTACCGCGAAGATCAAATCTACGCACATGAAGACAAGTCGGTAATTGCCGAAAAGGCGCGCCAGTTGCTGGTAGATAACATGGTTGTTATTATGTCTGGGGGCACTACAAACCTTGAAGTAGCCCGTCTTCTTCCCGATCACCTTAAACTCACGATCTTTACACCAAGCCTACCAGTTGCCATGCAATTGCTTGAGCATCCTTCCATCGAAACTATTTTTGTGGGTGGCAAACTTTCAAAGGACGCCCAGATCGCTGTTGGTGGTGATGCCATCCGCACGTTGTCACAAGTGAAAGCCGATTTGTGTTTTATGGGTATGGGCAATTTAGATGCTGAAACGGGTCTCGCTGAATTTGACTGGGACGTGGTGCAGTTAAAAAGAGCAATGCTGGAGTCTGCTAAAAAAATTGTGGTGCTGACGATTTCAGAAAAAATTAATTCATCGCAACGTTTTAATATCTGTCCGATAGAATCGATCCATACATTGATCACAGAGCTTGACCCAAGTCATTCAAAAGTTCTTCCTTTCAAAGCAAAAGGACTGGAAGTTTTGTAGCGGAAGCCTAAAGATTATCGAATCAATTCGGGAAAGAAATTTTTCCCATTGAAACAGAAGGAATTCCATTTCTGCCCGACCCGTATTGCACGCCCCCTCCACAAACACACTCATTGGCAAGTGTAGCAAATAGTACCGCTTCCTTCGCATCGGGATTGATGTGAAGGTAGTGTGTGGTTAAAAACGAAAAGCCAGGCAACTGACTTATAATATTTTCCATGAGCAATGGATTGTGCATGCCACCCCCGCTAGAAAAGAGCTTGATGTTAGTTTTGTCGCCCGTACTTTTTTTGATCCCCTCTACGATCATGTCAGCCGAAAACCGGTTGAGTGTTGCCAACGTGTCCTCGGGCGATAACTGTTGCGTATTCGATTTTTTTTTTGCGTTGTCGAGGTAATTCAAATTGAACAACTCTGGTCCTGTGGTTTTTGGAAAAGACTGCTCGAAAAAAGGATGATCTTTCAGTTCCCTCAACAAAGCACTATTCAAGCTACCGCGTTTTGCCACTTCGGCATTTTCGTCAAAGAACTTGCCCGGAAAATTTTGTTGAATGAGTGCGTCCATCATCGTATTGCCTGGCCCAACATCTGTACAAAAAACCTCATCGGCATTTAGATTTCCGGGCAGATAGGTGAAGTTGGCAATTCCGCCAATATTCAGCATGATGCGATCTTCATCTCTTTTAGAAAAAATAAGGAAGTCGCCATAGGCAGCAAGTGGCGCGCCTTCGCCACCACCCGCAATATGTTTTTGTCGAAAATCGCTCAGTGTAACAACTCCGGTGGCATGTGCGATATGATCACCATCACCGATTTGAAGTGTAGCGTTTCCAAACTTTTGTTGACCGTGTAACAACTTTGGAGCATGATAGATCGTCTGCCCGTGACTCGCAATCAAATCAATATCGGTAGGGTCAATCCTCCATTTAACAAGGCATTTCAATATCAGTTCTGCGTGATACAGCCCAACCCACGGATTAAGCAAACAAACTTTCTCAAGGCTCACTTGCTGCTTCGAAAATACCGATTTGATTTCGTCTTTGAATTCTGAATCATAAGAAACTGTCTCAAAGGCAACTAATTCTATTTGAGTTTCTAATCCCTTCCCGCGAAAGCGGCACAATGCTACATCCAATCCGTCTAATGAAGTGCCCGACATCAAACCAATAATCAGCCGCTCAGGCTTATTGGCGATTGTAAATAGCTTTTCAATTTGTGGATTCATACGATCTTTTCCATTTCCAACCAGTGATTTACTGTCTTTTGCCGTGTGGAGCTTCTTGCCTCAAATAGTTTAACCTTTAAACCAAAAATACTTTCTTGTACTTATACTACAGGATTCATCTTGCCACGAATAACACGAAATTTCACGAATTCCACATCGAATGTATTTGAGTTTATTTGTGCATTCGTGGCCAAATTTTTGGCTGGATCGCTCACCAGTTATCTCATCGACTTATGGATTTTTTGTTTTCGTTGGTGAGCATTTACTGCCTCTACTTTGCCACCATAATGCAGGCTGGCGTTAATTTCATAACCGTAAAGCAAAATCACCGTCACCAATTGAATCCAAATCATTAGCGCAATCAATGCCCCGATAGAGCCATATACTTTATTGTAACTGCCGAAGTTGGTGATGTAAACCGAAAATCCATAGGAAAGACCAATGATGGCCAACGTGGCAAGCAAAGAGCCAATAGAAAAGAATTTCCAGTTGTAATGAACGGCCGGGCCAAAATAATAAATGAACGAAATAGCAATAAAGAACACAATGAAGATGACAACAAATCGTAAAAGCAGCAACAAATAAATCGTGAAGCTATCCAAATTTAGATGACTAAAATCTTCGATATGTGATAGCACATAGTCCAATGAAAACTGGCCAACCACCAACAAAATAACAGCCGAGAACAACACAAGCGCCAACATGAGCGTCAATGCCAACGAAGTCAATCTCATGCGAAGCCAATGTCTGCGCTCCACCGTCCGATAACAGGCATTGAATGACCGCATCAACGCCAACATACCATTGCTAGAAAGGTATACCGCAAAAAGAAAACCGAAAGTCAGCAAGCCGCCCCGCTGGTTACTGAGTATATCGAAAACAGTAGATGCAATGGCTCCGTACATAGATGGTGGCACCAATTCTTTGATGAAATCCATAATCGTTTCGGTGGTGATATCCGGGAAATAGACGTTGATATAGGGTAGAAGCGTGAACAAAAAAATTATTGCGGGGAAAGTAGCCAAGATAAAATTGTAGGCCACTCCATTGGCGCGATCGCCTATTTCATCTTCCTCCAAATTATGTGTAAAGATTTTAAAAAACTTATAGAGTGAAAGGTTGTCGTACTTCTTAAACTTAATACGCTTCATCCACGTCCGGCCAGAACGCGCTGTGGAAAATGTTAGAATCTTTTTTCTCGTGACGTACTTCACTTTTTTAATTTGAAAATTTGAAGATTCGTTAATTTGAGAATGAAAGTCACTTGCCACCCATTTCAATTGCACTCAAACATAACCAGCGATTTCCCCATTTTCAAATTTTCAAAATTGCCGCATTCACCAATTCTAACTAAAAGAACGGCTTCAACACTTCCATAAACGCCTGAGGAGGTCTGCAAGGTCTACCCGATTTTTTGTCTACAAATGCCAGGTGTGTCTCGCCTTCGTGGATTAACTTGCTTTCTCCATTGTAAATGGAATAGTTAAAACGAATACGTACACTCGGTTTTTCTTGAATGGTTGTTACAATTTTCAA
>JAJTGQ010000122.1 GCA_021299455.1 Flammeovirgaceae bacterium
AAGGGAAAGAATATGTAGAGACAGGGATTAAAAATTATCAGGCAAAGCTACAAGAGCGCGAACTCAAACTATTAACTTTATTGGCAAACAAACACGGAATACAACTCAACTACCAATAAAAAAGCAAGATGTCATTGGCAGCCTGCCTACCGGACAGGCAGGCTTGTCGAAACCTGTCAAGACAACAAATATTTTTGAGGTGACTTCTAACCTCTTTGCACTTTGGGGCTACTTCAGGATACTCAAAAAAGCCATCCCTAAGTTATCGGAGATATTCTTCCTGTATTTTGGGCTTTTTCGATATTCGTCCGTCATAAAGAGTTTCCAGATTTCATCCCAGTCAGATCGCTTGGACATAACAAAAGCTAGTTGCTCTGGATCGCCAAACTCCAAATTTTGTTTCTTGATGGGCAGTCGTTTCCGGTTTGCGTCTACGAACTCTGTGAAATCGAGAATTGTAAAAATCTTAGGATTTGTAGCAATCTTTTTAACTATCTCCTGTCCGGAAGGCCCGTAGGTAATTGTCAAAGAAGGCCAGTTTTCTTTCTTGATCTTGTTGATGTACTTCACATGTGTACTGCCACCAATGATTTCCGCTGAGTAACCCTCCAACTTCTTAGATAGCTCAGAAAAATTTGCAATGGCAGGGGCTTCTTTATGAGTAAGTAAAACAACTGGGTTAGAGATAAACGGAGGAGTAAACTTCAGTATTTTTTTACGTTCATCTGTAATCGTCACGTTTGTTACACCAAGGAGATTGGTACTTTTCTGAGTCGCGGAAAGAAAATTGGTAAACACGGGTTCTTTACCAACATATTGAAGAGTAATTTTTTTGTTGTGCTTCGCCTGCACGAAGTCGACAAAATCTTTGAGAATTTCTACACAAAGCCCTTCTGGTTTTCCATTCACCTCTTGAATCAGGCCAGCTTGTTCGTAATAGAGTACGGCCAAGGTTCCGCTGCCGTTCGTCTTGATGGTGGCCCAGCTATCGCCAACTGTATTCTGCGCCAGCACTTGAGTAAGTGTTGTAAACAGTAAAATGGTAATTAGTTTTTTCATGGCTTGTCGATTGATCAAGCAATGTTAGCCAACAAAGATCAAAATGAAACTCCTTTTTTGAGATAAATATTACATCATCCAACTATAGAGTAGGCGTCCGCACCAGCCTTTTGTCCACCCAGTGGAGGAACAGCAGGAACAAAACACCAAAAGCGAAGAGTCCTGGGTAGCTTCCGAAAAATCTAAACCCACCAAAAGTTGGCCTAAATCCGATTAACAGAGCTCCAACCAATGCTCCCGCCAATAACAGGAACAACCCAGCTGCTAACCAATACATTTCGTGTGCCGCGGTTCTTGCTTCCTTCGCATCGATTTGTTGCACCACGTTATCAGCAAAATTCACCGGCAAGCGAAAATCGGGCTCAATAGGAAGAGCCGTGAACACCTTTTTATAAGCCATTCCATCTTCGCTGACGTCAGGATTATTGACTTCAGCTTTCTTTTGCAATTCTTCATCAGGTAGGTTCATATCAATTCTTCTTTTCCAAGATACTTTTTAACACTCTCTTTCAACAAATGGCGTGCTCTGAATAGATAGTTTTTTACCGTTCCCTCCGGCATGCCTGTTACCGCTTCGATTTCCTGATAGGTCATGTTATCCACATGGTACAAGGTTAATACAACTTTATATTGGGTGGGTAGTTGGCCAATCAACTTCAAAACTAATGTATTCATCTCATCGTCTTCCAGTTTTTCTTCGGGATTTTCTTGCGAGATAAAGTGAGTGGTGAAACTTTCCTCGTCCGGAATGTCACTCACTTCTATTCTCTTCTTCCGCAAATGGTTAATGCTTAATCTATAGGCAATGGTCGCAATCCAGGTACTCAACTTTGATTGAAACGTGAATTCCCCCAATTTGTCATACACCCTTAAAAACACATCCTGACAAAGTTCTTGCCGATCTTCCTCCCCATCAATCAACCGCCCGATCATATGCGCAACCAATCTCTCATGTTGTCGGATCAATTGTTTAAAGGCCATTCTGTCGCCATTTAGAACTTGCGAAACCAGCGCCTTATCATCCATCATTAGGGGGTTAGACACCTACTTACGATTTCATGTTGCAGAAAGTTAGAGAAAACTTCACAGGATTTAGGTGCCGAATAAACACGCGGACGAAAAGAATTTCTCGTTCGCTGCAACATTTGTTTGAAACGCACTGTCTTACCCCCCAACAAAAACAATTAAACGACAAAAAAATGAGCACAAACGAAGTATTAATGCCCGTTTCCATGCTAGGCAGCCTTGGCGCAGCTATTTATTTCTTCACTAAAGTCATGACCGACTACATTCTAAAAAAGAAGATGATCGACAAGGGATTTGTGAACGAAGACACCCAGGCCATTTTTAAACACTACAAAGCAGATGATAATAAGTATGCTTCTTTGAAATGGGGTTTGATTGCGTTATTTGGCGGTTTGTCACTCATCATTATGGAATATATACCGGTGAGTCCGGAGTCTCCACTGCCATACGGCCTTTTTGCTGTTTCGGTGTCAATCGGTTTTCTGATTTACTATTTTATGGTCAAACAGTCAGCGGACAAGTAACAAAGTAGATGGTAAGTCGTCTCCTGCACATCACGCTTTTTCGGATTCCATAAATTCCATACCATGTTTAGAAACTACCTGAAGACTGCCGTGCGCAGCCTGTTACGGCATCGCTTTTTCTCCTTCATCAATATTTTTGGCTTAGCCGTAGCCATGGCGCTATCGATGGTCATCATTATGTTAGTGGCTGACCAGATGATGTACGATCGAACGAACACCAAGCGCAATCGCATCTATCGAGTCAATTCGATACCGATTGGTTCTAAGGGAGAAATATGGAACGAGACGGCTACTACCACACTGCCGTTGAAGCAAGAATTATTGGAAGATTACACCGGAGTGCAAAAAGCCGTGCGGATTATGCGTGGCTTTGGGAACATGTGGCTGGAAATAGAGCAAAATGTGAACATACCTGTAGCAGGTTTTTTTGTTGATCCAGAGATGTTGGATCTTTTTGAATATGATTTAGAATATGGAGATCCAAGAACGGCATTGGTAGAACCATTTTCTGTCGTTCTTACAAAAAAGGCGGCAAAGAAGTTGTTCCGGGAAGGGAACCCCCTGGGTGAAACATTCAAAGTGGGCACTGAGGGACCCTATAAAGTCACCGGCATACTAAAAGAACACAATAACAAATCTCATATAGTATTTGATGCACTGGCCAGCATCAGCACAATTAGGAGCCTCGAAGCGCAGGGGAAAAGAGGGAAAGATCTTGACAACTGGTATAATTATACAGCGGGTTGGATTTATGTATTGATTGAAAAGTCAAAGACGAAGAATGATATCCAACAGAGCCTCGCACAGATTGAGCAGAAGCATTTTACCGTATTGACTAACCCGGACACTCAACAAAAAATTCGGTATGCGCTTCAGCCTCTCATGAACATCACGCCAGGTCCCTTTATCAATAATCCAATCGGCCCCTTTTTACCTTGGATATTCATTTACTTTTTTGCTGGGCTAGCCGGAATTGTGATGCTTACATCATGTTTTAACTTCACGAATCTTTCCATTGCTCGATCCCTAACCAGAGCTCGAGAGATTGGCGTCCGTAAAGTGACGGGCGCTGTACGCAGCCAGGTATTTTTTCAATTCCTATCTGAATCAGTGCTCGTATCATTGCTGGCGCTGGTATTGGCAATGGCCATATTGATTGTGCTAAAGCCATTAATGATGGAGTTGAGTTTTGCGAGATTGATGAAATGGGATTTGGAAGCAAACTATTTTGTGTATGCCCTTTTCCTAGTGTTTGCGATTGTAGTAGGCATTCTCGCGGGATTGTTTCCAGCCGTTGTGCTTAGCGGATTTCAGCCGGTGAAAGTATTAAAGGGGCTACGCAATATGAAACTTTTTTCTAACATCAAATTAAGAAAGACTTTGTTAGTGACCCAATTCACATTTTCGCTCATTTTTATTCTTTCTGTAATTGTGGTGTTTAACCAGTTACAGCTTTTTCTAAAAGCTGATCACGGCTTTAATATGGATAAGAAAGTGATAGTTGCACTAAGCAATACTTCGCCCGCCCCTCTTAAGGCAGAGCTCCTTAAATACAATAACATTGAAAATGTTTCGGCTGTGTCGCATGTGTTGGCGGCTGGCTCTAGTTATGGTGAGGGGTATAAACGTTCGATGGAAGAGAAGGATTGGACGAATTTGTACTACTATTCTACGGATGAAGACTACCTCAAGAATTTAAAAATTTCTTTGGTGGCGGGGCGATATTTTCGCGAGCAAGACGGTGTGTCCAATAAGAATTTTATTGTCCTGAACGAGAAGGCAGTAGAAGTATTTCATTTTCATTCTCCATTAGACGCAGTCGGGCAAGAGATCATATCCCACCAAGACTCTACACGCAAACAAATCATAGGAATAGTAAAAGACTACAATCATCAACTGTTGATAGAGAAAATGGAAGCATTGGCATTAATTTATAACCCTGATGCGTGCACTCTTCTGCAAGTTCAATATGAAGGAACGTTTGAAAAGGCAGCAATAAGTGTCGAATCTGCCTGGGGAAAAGTGAATCCAGCCCTGCGGGTTGATTATCGAGATTTTTATGGTGAGGTCCACAAAATATACGACATCTTTTTTGGCGATTTGGTAAGTATTTTAAGTGTTATTTCTTTTTTCGCGATCATCATTTCCTGTTTAGGTTTATTGGGCATGGCTACCTATGCTACAGAAACGCGGATCAAAGAGATTTCAATTCGAAAAGTTTTGGGAAGTAGCAATGGCTCACTGGTTTATTTGTTATCAAAGGGCTTTGTTTCCATTTTGCTCATCGCGATTGTATTGGCTGTGCCGGCTGCATACTTCATTAACAACTTGTGGCTAGAGCAACTGGCCTATCACGTTTCCGTAGATGTGTGCACTATTCTGGTTGGAGTGCTCGCTTTGATTATTTTCAGTGGCTTAACGATTGGCTCACAAACCTGGAGAGCAGTGTTTGTTAAACCGGTGGATAACCTGAAGGGGGAGTAAAAAGTACTGGCAAAGCCCGCTATTAGAAGCCATCTCAAAAGTTTAGTTTACTGTCAGTCTGAGCCTGTCGAAGGCCATCGGGTTGAATAAAACCAGCACACGCGCTACCGTAAATCAACGAAAATCCGCCTGAAGGCTGGCTTATACCTTGTAAGCACCAAAAGCGCATGGGATTTAGAAAGCCCAAGCGATGACCTATCGCTTAAAACTGCTATTTTTAAAGGGCGATGAAAATCATCCTTCGCAAGCCGAAATGGGTGGTGGAATAAATTAAATGTCAAAAGCAACAAGTTTTATAGGAGAGCATACGGTGGGACTCACTATTGTGCCGATTTTAAAAAGTATTCTTGAGAAAGAGTTCACTTTTGTTGTTCCTATTTTTCCGTGGATGACACGCGAAGGAGGAAGTATTTCAAAATTAATTCACAAGCATGATGAATTTAAAATAATTGGTTTATACCCTAGAAGGCCGAAACTTTCTACATTAAAACCAGACTCAGTAATTTTAAAAATAAGCAGTCAAATAATTTTCGGTGCGAAAGGAGGAAAATCGCTTGGAATACCAATAATAGGAGGTTTACCATTAGTTAGAAACTTATGGGAATTAAGCAATAAACCTGAATGTCTGTGGTTAAAACTAGACCTTAACGAAGATGAACAAATTGAATATGAAATTACATTTAATAAGAATTATCATCTTGAAAAATCGTTATCTATAAGAACCTTGAAATCTGAAGCTGAAATTATTCAGTTAATCAGGGAGACTGCAAAAACATTTAATATAGTTGAAGCTATTGAAGCATTTAGGAAGATAAAAACGGGCAGCATGAATTTAGATTTTTATTCCAGTTTTGCTTATATGGGAGGATATAAACCAGTATATTTCTTGCTAAAATAAAGTTGACAAGAAATAATTAATGGAAAGCACAATGAAATACCAAATTGACCAATTACGAGACTATTCCTCCTTATTTTCAAGGGGTGAAGTCCTTTCTTGGCTAAAAATGGACTTTGCTTCTATTAATTTCAAGATTGAAAGATATGACGGAAAATGGTTGAACCCCCATAATTCCACTTATCTGGACTATCTTAAATACATTTATTCTGTCTTAGCAGACAATTATCAAAACGAATACATTTTTAAAAATGAATTCTTAAATAGTTGGTTGATAAAAGAACTTGGCGAGACAAATTCTCAAATATTTAGTGAGTTTAGAGTTGGCAACTCTATTGCAGATTTAGCAATGTTCAATGGTTGCTCAAAAATTTTTGAGATTAAAACTGAGCTAGATAGTGATTCACGATTGACATTACAACTTCAAAATTATGAAAAGGCTTTTAATCAGATATTTTTAGTTATTCCCAAATCGAAGTTAAACATCTATGAGAAACAAGAAGCTTCGATCGGCCTTATAACTTATGACCGGACCAGCGTCAATACGTTTTCACTTCATCGCAATGCTCAAGCAAATTTTGAAATAGAGCCATCGACAATTATGTCAATATTGCATACGAACGAATATAAATCAATCATAAAAAATTATCATGGTAAACTACCTCAAATGACAAGTTTTAATCAGTATAAGGTTTGTAGTGAACTGATTTTCGAAATACCGATAAATCAATTAAACAAGCTTTTCATTGATGCAATGAAAAAAAGAAATTCAAGCAATGCTCTATCATCTAGATATTACAAAGAGTTTAATCAGTTGTTTTTAGCTCTAAAAATGAATCGTGATTTAAAAAATAAAATGATAGAATCATTAAAAACAACTATTCAAATTTAAAAATATGTACTATCCATTTTTAAGAGCGAGACAATTTGAACTTATAGCCTTAAGGGAGTTAGCGACAGAAGAAGCAACGCAAGGAGTTATTATTCCGATTTTAGAGCCTGTAAAAGAAACTCATAACAATTTGAATTTAGCTCATAAGGTTTTTCAAGAAAAAGGTCAAAAGGCTTATATTGTTGTAAACCCTTTGTTTGGTGAACTTGCTGGAGATAGTCAGTTTTATATCGAATACCTCGCCACTTTAAATGGAGAAGTCTTTTTGCCAGCATTTCATTACCGGGATAATGCTAAGTATATAAATCAAAGCATTGTGCAATTTGGACTAGCCAATTGTATGCTTATTTGTGAAAACGATATTGAGGGAGATGATACAAATTTCAAATCAATAGCAGAATTGGGGGCAGTTAGTCTTATTACAGTTAACGATCCTGGAAGAAATAGGTCATTAAATAGATATATAAGAAGTCTGCAAAAAGGTTTCGTAAGACTTGATGACTTATTTGAAAAAAAAGATAGGAACAGCGATTTCCTTGACATAACAGAACATAGGTTTTCAGAGGAACATATTCATTATGTTACTGAGGGTTTTCAAGGATTTTCGGACTTTACTGTATTGCCAAGTGAATATGTTGAGGGGGGAAGTACACCTAGGGCTGTTGTAATTCATTTGACGTACTTAAATACTCAAAGTGAAATTTGGATTAGACATTTCACGTCAGAAACAAATGACTCAATTGCGAACGTTCAGGGTAAGTTCGCAGAAGCAGCAGCTAAGGCTGTAAATTATTGTAGGCTGAATGGTCTATCAAATTCAGCGATTACTGAACTTGAAACATATTTTGATACAGAACATTATCCTGGGTTGGGAATGGTGAAAAAATTATCTATTAAGAATCATATATTGGTTCTAAGTTATTTTTTAAGAAATAGATAATTTTATGAAGGTTTGCGTAAGTTGTTTTTCTGACAAAGAGCTTAAAGGATTTATTTCTTCGTCAAATCAAATTGGAGATTGTGGTGTTTGCGAGTCAAAAAATCTACCACTTTTAGATGTCTCTGAATTATTTGATTTTTTTCAAGAGTTGATGAATAACTTCAAGGTTTTCGAAAATGGAATGCCACTAAGCGCAAAAATTCAATCTAATTGGAGTTTTTTCAATTCACATGGTGTCGCAAACAAAATTCTGAATTATGTGCTTCCAAACATAAAGACAGAAGTGGCATCATCAAACATAAATGTAGAATACACTGACGATATTATCGAGAATTACAATCATTGGGAGATTCTGAAAGAAGAGTTAAAGTGGAAAAATAGATTTGTAATTAATATTGAGCGATTAGAGGAGCTTGGCTGGGATGGATTTTTTAACACCCAATTCAAATTAAGCAAAAAAGTATCTTTGTTTCGTGCTAGATTGCATCATCAAAGCGGCTTTAAAGTATATAAAACTGAAGAAATGACTTGCCCTCCGAGGGAATTTGCTAGTGGAGGAAGGGCAAATCCATCAGGGATTCCATTTTTATACTTGAGCGACAATCCAGAAACTGTGCTATATGAAGTCAGAGCATCATATTTGGACGAGTTGAGCGTGGGAACGTTTGAATTAAATTCTGAATTTGAATCAGTTAAATTAGTTGATTTTACTGAAGACACCTATCTTTTTCATCCAGATTATAGTTCAATAAACAAAACCATAAAAGCTAAATTGTTAAGACAAAAAATTAGTAGCGACTTATCAAGACCAATGCGGAGATACGATAGTGAATTAGAATATATACCTACGCAATTTATCTGTGAATTTATTAAAGTTTTTACTGGTGCTTTTGGTATTCGTTTTAGTAGTTCACTACACCCGAAAGGGAATAATATAGTCATGTTTGACCAAAACTTAATGACTTGTAT
Organism: Flammeovirgaceae bacterium; assembly: GCA_021299455.1. Lineage (GTDB taxonomy): Bacteria > Bacteroidota > Bacteroidia > Cytophagales > Cyclobacteriaceae > ELB16-189. The sequence goes on from JAJTGQ010000122.1 coordinate 8,790, forward strand.
TTCTGTAATGAAAGTGAAAATAAATTCTGTCAATTTACAAGGAATAGAAGTAAAGCACTAGGCGGAAATAAGTGTTTTGTAAAAAAGCGGCTCAATGGTTAATTGAACATTCTGCCTGTATCAAATTTTGTATTTGCTGACAATTTAATGCTTCGAAATCTGCGTCTTTGCTAGGCGCCAAAGCGTTACCACCTAAGACCCAAAATGTTTCAACTTCACCACTTCTTCAGGCCTTAAAAAACGCCACTGGCCACGCGACAACTCCTTCTTATCTAAGCCCGCATAAACTACTCGATCAAGTTTTACTACCTGGTAACCCAGGGATTCAAAAATTCTTCTGACTACTCGGTTCCAACCGATGTGCAACTCAATACCCACAGTCATTTTATCATCACTTACAATGGCGAGGTCATCCACCATTGCTTTGCCTTCTTCTAAGTGGACACCAGCTTGTATTTTTTGAAAGTCGGCCTTAGTGATGGGCTTGTCTAATTCTGCTTTGTAAATCTTTTTTGCTTTGTAGGAAGGGTGAGTTAATTTATCGGCTAACTCGCCATCATTGGTGAGCAGCAATAAACCAGTGGTGTTTCTATCTAGTCTACCCACCGGATAAATACGTTCCTTGCCTACATTAGATACTAAATTCATTACGGTGTTGCGCTCTTGCGGATCGTCTGTGGTGGTGATAAAGCCCTTGGGTTTATTTAACAACACATACACGGGTTTTTCTGCTTTCAGTCGTTTGCCTTCATAGCGAACATCGTCTGTGGTTTTTACCTTATGGCCCATTTCTGTGATCGTTACGCCATTCACCGTGACCAATCCCATCTTTATCAAATCATCTGCTTCCCTGCGACTTCCTACACCGCTATTGGCCATGAACTTGTTCAATCGAATCAGTTCTCCTTCCGCTTGTGGTTTTTCTTTATAGTTGGGTCGTTCGGGTGCTTGTGATGATGCAATTTTCGACTCGATAAACGAAGGCTTCTTCACGACCTGATCGCGAGAAAACTTTTTTGGTTTTTCTCCACTTTCATCAAAGGGTCGGCTGCTGCGCGTGGGTTTTGCTTCGGCATCAAATCCACCTTTACGAAATGGTTTTTCATCTTCCGACTTTTCAAATGGCTTTGAAAAACGTTTGGGTCCAGCGCTAGAACTAAATGACCGTGGTTCTTTTCTAAACGGTCCCTTGTCATCATCTCTCGAGAAACGTTTTGGTTGATCGGGGTTAAATCCTTCGTTTCGTTTTGCGAATGGCTTACCACCCTCTTCTCTCTTCACATAAGGGCCTTTTGAAAACCGATTTGGTTTGTCAGCTCCTGAGTCAAAAGAGCGACTTTCACCGAATGGCCTCGAGCTATTCTTGCGGAATGGTCGCTCCGATGAATCACCTCCTTTTTCAAAAGGTTTTGAAAATCGTCTGGGTCTTTCAGTAGAAGATCCTTCCCTTTTTCCAAAAGATCGTTTTTCATCGCCAGCGGGTTTGCTGAAGCGTGATGGTCTGGCTGACCCAAAGCTTTTAGGTTTGTCATCTCGATCGCCCGAGAAAGATCTTTTGGGTCGATCGAAGTCACCCTTTTTCTCTGTTCTTTTCTTATTGAGAAAATTCTTTTCAGCATCAGTGCGTTTGCCAAATGAGCTGGGTCTTTTTGAGGGTCTTTCGGAGCGTGCCATAGATTTAATGTGTCAGTGAGCCAATTTGAAAATTAGCCAATAGTGGAGAAGATAATAATTACAAGTTAACGAAGTAGTAGGAAATTGGCTAATCGACTAGTTGATCGATGGCCTCATTGGTTTTCAGGGGTTTCTCCAATGGTATTTACTTCATTGGTAAAATCTTTGGGCGTAGGCAATTCGGCTATGTCGTTGATGCCAAAATACTCCATAAATTTTGCACTTGTTCCGTACAAAATGGGTCTTCCTATCGTTTCGGCTTTCCCCAAGATTTCAATCAAGCCTTTGTCTAATAATTTTTGAATCGCGTAGTCGCAGTTCACGCCACGAATATTTTCAACTTCTGTTTTTGAAAGAGGTTGCTTGTAAGCAATAATCGAAAGCGTCTCCATGGCAGATGTCGACAATCTTTTTTTCGATTGCTGCTTTAGCATAATGCCGATGCTGGCTTGATACGCAGGTTTCGTTAAAAACTGATACCCTCCGGCTGCCTTGTTGAGTTGAAAGGAGAAAGAATCATCCGCAAATTTTTCTTCGATACGTTGAATGGCACCTTCTATATCTGCTTCGGGTACATCCGCATTAAACATTTCCGAAAGGCACGCCTTTAAATCAACCACTTTAGTGGCTGTCGGTGAGCAAAAAATCAATGCTTCGATGTGGTTTTGTAAGAAATCCATTTTCAATTTTTGAGTATTGATTTATGATTCTTGAATTGTGATCTAAAAATAAATCGTAAATCAAAAATCCTCAATCGTAAATTCTGTTAGTCCTGTTTCATCATCTTCGCCTCGATCGACTGCGTAGTGTGAGGCACAGCAATCAGCCTTTCTTTTGAAATCAATTTCCCGGTAACGGAACAGATGCCGTACGTTCCATTCTTGATGCGCACGAGTGCATTTTCAAGGTTTGTGATGTATTTCAATTGACGCGCAGCGAGTTGACTCAAATTTTCTTTCTCGGCAGTTTCAGCTCCGTCTTCCAACACTTTTGTGTTTCCACCCGATGTGCTGTCGGTGCCCGCATCGTTCGTGCGAGTGAGGGTGTCTTTTAATATTTTAAATTCCTCGCGAGCTTTATCCAGCTTCCCATTAATGAGTAACGCAAACTCCTTCAATTCGTCTTCTGTATATCGTGTTTTATCCTCTGACATAGTCGAAGGATGAGCAGGCTTATGCGCGATGGGCCGTTGGCTGATAATCGGAAAAATATTCAACTGAGAAGGAGAAAGCTTCAATGGCCCAGCAGCAGGCTTATGGGCCTGAGTTCTGCCATCTGTCCGCACAGGCTCTTCACTCACCTTCTTCGCAGTTTCTTTTGGTGCCTTAGGAAGCTTTATTTTCTCAACGACTACTTTTTCAATTTTCTTGTCAACAGCTTTTTTGGGAGCAATTTTGACCTCCTTTTTAGCTACTTTTTTCGCAGGAGCTGCTTTAGCAACTGCTTTCTGAGCTACTTTCTTAACTGTTTTCTTCGCTGGCGCTGCCTTTTTAGCTACCACTTTAGCTTTTGCCGCTGGTGCTTTTTTAGCTTTTGAAGCTGGTTTTGCCTTCGCTACGGTTTTTTTGGCAGGTTTTGCCACTTTTTTCTTGCTCGATTTAGCCATAAGTGTCCTCTATTCAAGGGTTTAAAAAAGATGCGCAAAAATACGGGGTATGGCCTGAAACAAAAAATGTATTTGAATTAATTAGCTGAAGCTAAAAACACACACAAAATAGGTCGATCTAGCTCGTATTTCGGTGGCACGTCACCATTGGCTGTCATTCCCTCCCTGCAATAACTACCCTTTTTTGGAAAGTATGAATCGCGCCACTTAGATCGAAAACTTCAAACCAAACAATGTAATAGCCGAGCCTTGCTTTACCTCCATCGTCTCTGTCGCCATCCCATCGATAAAAACCTTCGAAGCCGAGGGTTTCATTGTTAGCTATCGTTTTAATTAGCCTCCCAGCTTGATCCAAAATCTTCACGTTAGCCACAAAACCACTTTGGTTAAAACGGTAGTTGATCTTCGAGAAGTCCTGACCTGGTTGCGAAGGAGAGAACACCTCGGGCTCAATTTGTATTGCATTTTCATCTACCGCTGATTCCGGTCTTGAATTAGAGTTAAAGTAGCCGGGAGTTGCAAAGCCAGAAGACGAGCTCGCAGATTTCCAGTTGCTGGGGTCGTTAGAATTTTGAGTGATCGAAATTCGCTCGAGCGAAACGCCTTCTTTGTCTTTCAAAAGTGAGGAATGGAACTGATCCGAATAGAAAAAGTAGTCCACCTTTTTCCCGTTTTCATTTACGAGTACAACAGAGCCTTCGTCATCATTGAAACTCGGGAGGCCAAACTCAAAAAAGTTTTTTTCAACGCCTTGCAAGTACTGAGTTTTTAAATCGGTTGGATTACTTGTGAACGCAATGAATGAATGAGGAGCAAGAATGAAATTGGATGAAATCGTTTTTGGATTCTTGATCATCCCATTTTCGAAGTTTGCAATCGTGAACCCTTTTAGATCAATGAACTTGGGCGATTGATTGAACACCTCCACAAAATCGACACCACCGGGGCGTGGATTGAACAAGATTTCATTGATCACGATATCTAAACTGTCGGCTATCTCCGGCAACGCAAAACTGAGTTTATTAAATTCAGCTTGAATGAAATTCCCCGTGCAATCTCTCAAATTAGAAACTTGTATGCTGTACAATTGTCGTAGCACCAACGACTGACTTAACTCAACTTTGATTTCTGTCAAAGAAGAGTTATTGAAATTGTATTTTAAAACACCAATTGATGGATCAATCAAAAAGGAGACGGTGCCGAGCGGCTTTTCGAGCTTTTCGTCAAATGAAAGAATAAGCCCGTTTTCGGAGGGAACAACTGCCATTAATTTCGGCCCAGTAAGATCGGGTTTGTTCGCGAAGACAGAGTTTTGTTTTCCAGGTGTTCCGCCTATGGAATCTATTGATGCGGTCCAGTTATTACTTTCTCCACAGGTGTTTTCGGGGTCGATCAATTCTAGTGACCAGCCTCCACTTTGTTTGTCTTCGTCTTTATACCAAGTGAGATTGTAATTAATGGAGTCAATGGTTGTGGCTGTTTTTAAAGTGAGGACATCTAAGTCGTTGTTTAAGGTGGGGAAATTGGCAAGGCCAATCGTTTTCCCAAACGATGAAAACTTTGAAACCGAAGTCGAAGAAGTTACGATCCAGTACTCGTTCGGTAAAATTATTTGTGTGAGGAAAATGGCAGTAGAACTGGCATCAGATAATTTCCAACCTGCCAGATCGATTGGGTTTTTACTTCGATTATAGATTTCGAGATATTCTGCATCGGGCAAACCGATCTGCGGATTGGGATCAGCGAAAATTTCTGTAATAATCAGGTCTTCTGATTTTGTGGGAACAGCCTCAAAAAACAAAAAATTACGCGCGGTGATTGCCATCACGTTTCCAGCAATATCCTTAACGCCTAAGAAGGTCAATGCATTTTGAATTCCATTGGCGAATGCTTTGGTAAATGAAAGTTTTACGGTTTTCTGATCAGGCTGCAAGGAGGCGATGGCGGGATTTCCAATTCCGTTGTCGACAGAATAGTTGGAGATAAGTTGTGCCGATGGCGCATCCAGATTCTCGTTGAATACGAGGTTCATGTCTGTTGATGAAACAACGCTGAGAGTATTGAGCACAGGAGGAATGTTATCAATGACAATTGGCCCCACATAAAAATCATCGAAGAAATGCTTATTAAAAAAGCTAGCGGTGGATTGCGTGATACGAATGCCAAAAAAGGAACTGCTGTTAAATGAATTGTCAACAATTGTGCCTTCGGTGAAGTACGAGTTGCCGGTTCCTTTTATATCTCGTTCCAGTTTCCAAAGATTGGAAGCATCACGCGTCACTTTGATTTTTAGCGTACTATTAGAAGTATTGGTGATGCCATCTGTGCCGTTAATCAAAATTGAACTTGAGCCTGCGGTACTTTTGTACAAGCTAATTTCATCGGGAGTTCCCCCAATGCGCACAAAATATCCATTGGCTGCGGTCATCACAGCATTGGAAGAAGTAAGATAGACATCAACGAAGTTTACACTTGAGGTATTGAATTGAAGATTTACATAAAATTCCCACTGTGCATTCGCTGCCTGAGTAGACGGAGTACTTATTGAAAACGTGAAATTGGTTGTGCCAGAGTTAGATCGAAGTTGGTTGCCGGCAACCGTCCAGTTAGTTGCAATGTCAGGAGTCCAAATGGGGTTGTTGATGTAGTCTCCATCCGAAAAATCATCTGCAAACTGACCGCTACAAACGAGTGCGGAAAAAAGCAACGTTATTATCGTGACGATGAACCTCATGATTCTTATCAAAAATAGTATTTTTGTCACCTTAAATAACAGACAGAAATGAAAATTGTAGTAGTAGGTGCAACCGGATTGGTCGGGCAGGAGATTTTGAAAGTGCTAGAAGAACGCAATGTTGAATTTGATCAATTGTATCTGGTGGCTTCTGCCAAATCGGTTGGCCAAAAAATAAAGTTTAAGGGAAAAGAGTATGCTATCATTGCCATGCAAGAAGCTATTGACCTAGTGGCTGACATCGCTATCTTTTCAGCCGGAGGAAACACATCGCTAGAGTGGGCACCCAAATTTGCCGAAAAAGGAACGATTGTAATCGATAACTCTTCGGCTTGGCGGATGGATCCCACCAAGAAATTAATCGTCCCGGAAATAAACGGAGGCGAGTTAGTGGCGGAGGATAAAATTATCGCCAACCCTAATTGCTCTACCATTCAAATGGTAGTTGCGTTGGCTCCGCTCCATGCGAAATACAAAATCAAAAGAATTGTTGTCTCTACCTATCAATCTGTCACCGGCACAGGTAAAGATGCCGTGCAGCAGATGATGGAAGAGCGTCAGGGAATTGTGGGTGGAATGAAAGTTTATCCGCACAAGATCGACATGAATGCGCTGCCACACATCGATTCGTTTTTGGAAAATGGGTACACCAAAGAAGAAATGAAAATGGTGAATGAAACACGAAAAATTTTGAATGACCAGACCATTGGAGTAACTAGTACGACTGTGCGCATCCCCACGATTGGCGGCCATTCAGAGGCTGTAAACGTTGAGTTCTATTCTGATTTTGATTTAGGTGAGGTTCGCCAATTGTTGGAAGAAAGTGCGGGCGTTGTTGTCCAAGATGATGTGAAAAACAATGTATACCCGATGCCGATTAACTCACATGGCAAGGACGAAGTATTTGTGGGTCGCTTGCGCAGAGATGAGTCTCAACCCAATACCTTAAATATGTGGATTGTGTCTGATAATCTTAGAAAGGGGGCAGCCACCAACGCGGTACAGATCGCAGAGTTTTTGATGGAGAAAAGCTTGGTAAGTTAGTTGTAGGAAGACTTCAGAATATTCCGGTCAGTCGATAGTAATCAGCCATCGTTATCCGAAAGGCCTCCCGTTCTTTGTCCTCTTTTAATAGTGGCACGTATTTTCCTTTGGAAAGAACGATCATTTCTTTTTTTGCCTGAACGGCTTCATAGATTTTGCTGCCAAATTCGAGCATGCGCTCGCGGCCTCGTTCCTTCAGCCGGATGGTGTCGGGTTGGTTTTTGATCACTACAGAAATCAGATCCTCCTCGGCAAGTATTGGATTCGGTTCGATCAGCAAGTAGGCTTCATCCTTGATCCAGTGGATCACTATAACTGCATTTAGACTGGGCTGTTCATTGTTAGTCTTTCGGTCGCTGAAACGATAGGCTTGCCATTTTCCATCTGGGCTTTCACGGTCATAATAAACATGGCGCACGTTTCTGAAAAACAGATTTGCATCCGCTCCAATTTTAAATTGAAATTTTTGACGATTTACCTTTTTGTCTCGGTCGATTTTGCAGCCAGAGAGCAGTAAAGGAAGTAAAAACGGCAAGATTGATCTAAAAACCATGCTCTTCTGAGTTAGTTGCTGAAACGCCAAATAGCCTTTACCTTTGCAGAAAGTTAACTAAAACATTTTATGGAGATTTTAAAGAAATTTTGGTGGGTCGGTCTTTTAGCAATTCTTATTTTCTGGGTGATTGGCAAATACAACGGCATTGCTGCCAAAGATCAAGAAGTTAAGAGAACGTGGGGAGATGTAGAATCAGATTATCAGAGAAGGTCTGATCTTATTCCAAATTTGGTCAATACAGTAAAAGGTTATGCCGATTTTGAGCAGAAAACATTGACAGATGTAATTCAGGCACGAGCCAGTGCTACTCAAGTAAAGATTGATCCGACTAATTTGACCCCTGAGAAATTGCAGGAGTTTCAACAAGCACAGAGCGGAATCAGTTCAGCATTGGGCAGACTGTTAGTAGTGTCTGAAAACTATCCGAATTTAAAAGCCAACCAAAACTTTTTGGATTTGCAGGCACAGTTGGAAGGCACCGAAAACAGAATTTCTGTTTCTCGTAAGCGTTTCAACGAAGCTGTGCAAGGATTCAATACTGCCATCGTGGGGTTCCCCGGAAACTTAGTGGCTAAGTTGGGAGGCTTTGTAGAGAAAGGTTTCTTCAAAGCTGCCGAGGGTGCTGAAAAAGCTCCGGAGGTTAAGTTCTAATTAACACGGTACTATAAGAAAGCCTGATCGAATCTCGATCAGGCTTTTTTGTTTTGAAACTGTTTTTGGAATTTTCTGAACAAAAGTTATCTCCCGTGTCATAATTAATCCTCCGACCTAATGACCGAAATGAAAGAATCAGGCAAACTTTTTGCGCGAATGTAACACGCTATCTTGTATGCGTTTTTTGATTTCGGGAAGAGGAAGGTTAACCCTCAATTTTGGAGGGTCAATGGCTGGATCAATATCATCAAAATAGCTAATGGCCTTTAGGGCGATAAGTGGATTGAAACGTGGATATTTAATAGTATAGAATTCGATCATCTCATTGAGCGAGAAATGCTCAAGCAAAAAGTAAACATCAATAAAATCTTTTAATCGTTTGCCGCTATTGCTGATGGCATTCAGTTTCATGGCGGCAATATCTTGCAAAGAGAGAAAAGTTATTCCCTCTTCTGTAATTGGTGGAAGTACCAATGGGTAAGCGTGGCAGATGAAATCTACTTTAATGCTGTTAATGATGGAAAGCAATGTATTTTTTGCTGCGTACGATGGCCGTATGGAAAAAGCTGACTCTAGGAATTTCAATAACGATTCAGGTGTAAAATCATTTTTAGTAAACAAATCAATATCAATTGAATTCCGATGACCCAATTGTAATGCCAAGGCAGTGCCGCCCACCAAATAAAATTCTCTAAATTCAGGTAGTGCTTGCAGCTGCTGAATAAGTTTTAGCGTGGCAGGCTTAACAATAAATGGGTCTTTATGCAGCATTCAGAAAATCGGATTTTAGGAAAAACCGGGAAAACTCTTTTCCTCGCCTATCAAGCTGTGCGCTCCACTCTATGGTTTCAACTATTTTTTGCTCCCCGTAATAGGAAAGTATTTCACGCCATTCCTCTAAATTCCCACGCTCCAAAATGCGCTCAATGACAATCTTATAAGACTTGTCATAATTGAACGTATCTAAATCATATTCCCACAAAAAGTAGTCGGGAATGTTGGGTTTTTTACGCATGGACATCTTTTTTTAGGTAAGTCAAAGATACGAAAATAGGCTATAATAGCGCGGCAGAAGTTGAAGCAGGGAGGTTATCCAGGGAAATCGCTTTTAACATTTTAGCACCAAACTTCTGTAATCATCATCCAATGCAGCGGTCAACCGTTTTGATCGTTTGGACATTTTGGTGGATTTCTCTTTGTCCAACAAAGCCAAGGCCATCTTGTTGACAATCGA
>JAJTGQ010000100.1 GCA_021299455.1 Flammeovirgaceae bacterium
ACGAGTCCAAAAAGGTGGTTGAAGGAGAAATACTAAACCACGCAACTCAGAAAATCGTCACCATTAAGGCCAAACCAAGTCCTAAAATGATCGAAATGACCAATCGCATATTCTCTCCGCACTAAAAGGGACAAGTCAGGAAAACTACTTCTTTGAAGAGGCCGCTTCTCCGGCAGCGAGTCAAATGATGATTGTATCAGGCGACAACAAGCATCGAATGATCTTTTTAACTGAGAGTTCTGAAGAGGTTTTCTTTGCGAGTTGCGAACAGCCGCTAAAATCAAAATAAATTGCTTTATGTAATTGAAAATGGAAGTATGGGTGCAATTGTTTATTTTTCGCTTAAACTAATTCCAATATGAGGTATTCATTATTCGTGGTCCTGCTTTTGTTCTCAGTTTCACTTGTTGCACAAAATTCGGATTTACCTTCCGACTTTTTAACCAAGGAGTTTCATAAAGACAGAAGAGAAAAGCTGCGTGCTAAGTTACCTGTTAATTCCGTAGCGGTTTTTTTTGCAGGTCCGATTCGAAATCGGGCGAATGACGTAGATTATGTATATCACCAAGACCCAGATTTTTTCTATTTGAGTGGCTATAAGGAGCCGGATGCAGTGTTGTTTATTTTTAAAGACAACCAAACAGCCAATAATGGAACTCAGTACAACGAAATCTTATTTGTGCAACCCCGCAACGAACAACAAGAAATGTGGACTGGCCGAAGACTGGGAGAGAAGGGGGTGAAAGATGTGTTGGGCTTCTCGCAAGCATTTAACAATACCGAATTCAAACGCTATGATGTGAACTTTGCAAAATTTGACAAAATACTTTTTACCGATTTCTTCAATGATGTGCGCAACGATCCACGCGATTCATCTGACCTATTTGATTTACAAGCTCAGTTTAAAGCAAAAGTAAGTTATCCTGATAAGAAGGGCGTTACGTTGGCGGTGGAACCAACGAAGAATAACTTAGATATGGCAGGTCTGGATCCAATTATGGATGACTTGCGCGGTATCAAAACACCAGAAGAGTTGAACATGGTGAAACGAGCTGTACAGATTTCGTGCATGGGGCAATTGGAAGTAATGAAGGCCATGAAGCCCGGCATGAGCGAGCGCGAGATACAGGGCATCCATGAATTCGTTTTTAAAAAATACCAGGCCGAAGATTTGGGCTATCCTTCCATTGTAGGCGCAGGGCACAACGGATGCATCCTTCACTATATTGACAACTATAAGCCGAACATCTCTAACAAAGAATTGATTTTGATGGATTTGGGCGCAGAATATCGCGGTTATACAGCGGACATCACACGCACAATTCCGGTGAACGGAAAGTTCTCTCTTGAACAAAAGCAGATTTATGAATTGGTGCTGAAGGCGCAAGAGGAGGCGATGAAAATTTGCAAGCCGGGCGCTACCTTTCGGGAATTGACAATTGCTACGCGCATCACGGTTAATAAGGGCTTGGCAGACTTAGGCATCATTAAAACTCCAGACGAGAAAAATACATACTATCCACACGGCTGTTGCCACCACATTGGTCTGGACGTCCATGATCGTGGTACCTATGACAAGCTACAAGAAAACATGATCATTACTATTGAACCTGGAATATATATCCCTGAAGGTGCGCCATGTGATAAGAAGTGGTGGGGCATCGCAGTGCGCATTGAAGATGACTACCTCATTACCAAAGAAGGATATGAACATTTGTCGGTCTTGGCACCACGTACAGTGAAGGATATTGAGGCCGCTATGAAGCTACCAAGTCCACTAGATAATTTTATTCTTCCCGAATTAGGCAAAGAGAAAAAGAACTAAATATTCATTATGCAATCAAATTTTTTGTCCACCACATTGCTGCCTATCGCCCTGGGCATTATTATGTTGGGCTTGGGTTTAGCCCTCTCCATTGATGATTTTAAGAGAGTCATAAAGTATCCCAAAGCAGTAGCGATTGCATTGATATGCCAGATGGTATTGTTACCTGCCATTTGTTTTTTTGTGGCAAAGATATTTGGACTTGAACCAGCTCTGGCCGTAGGGCTAATGTTACTTGCTGCATCTCCCGGAGGAGCAACAGCTAATTTATACAGTCACCTGTCAGATGGCGATGTGGCGCTCAACATAACACTTACTGCGGTGAACAGTGTACTTACTTTGTTCACACTTCCATTGGTAGTCAATTTTTCATTGGATTATTTCATGACCACCGATCAATATGTGCCGATGCAATTTAGTAAGGTGGCAGAAGTGTTCGCCATCGTTTTGGTACCAGTGATGTTGGGTATGCTTATTAAGAGTAGACTTCCTGCATTCGCAACAAAAATGGATAAACCCGTGAAAATTCTTTCAGCGGTTTTTTTAATACTTATCATCATTGCAGCGGTATATCGTGAACGTGTTATTCTCACCGCACATTTTGGCACAATAGGATTTCCGGTATTGGTGTTTAATCTATTGAGCATGGGTTTGGGCTACTACCTTCCGCAAGTTTGGCGAGTAGAAAAGAAGCAAGCTGTTGCAATTGGCATGGAGATTGGAATTCACAATGGAACACTGGCAATTTTTATTGCCTTGAGCGTATTGAATAATTCAATCATGAGCGTGCCAGCTGCATTGTACAGCCTACTCATGTTCTTTACGGCTGCGTTGTTTGGGTATTTGGTAAAGAAAAACAAGGTGTAGTTAGTTTGAAGTGAGTCTTATGCGAAAAGTACTACTCATCTGTTTTTTGTTCGTCTACAATGCAAGTCCAGCTCAACTTCTTTTTGGCGATAGATGTATTGGTACATGGAAAGGCATGATGCATATTTTTCAACTCGGTAAGTTGCGCGATAGTGTTGAAGTTAAACTTACTGTTGTCAAAGATGCAACTCATGTGTGGACTTGGCGGATGGAGTACTTGTCGGCCAAAATGCCGATGACCAAAGATTATAAATTGAAATTGAAAGATGGGGACAGGAACTTGTATGTAACCGATGAAGGGGAAGGGCTTGAGCTGACCGATTATCTCGTGGGGAATAAATTGTATAGCATTTTTGAGACACAAGGAGTTATGCTTACGGCTTCTTACGAACTGCGAGGTGAGGAAATGATTTTTGAAGTTACCTCAGGAAAAAAGGAGACCGTTACCCATCCTCAAGTGACAACCTTCGGAACTACATCAGTGCAGCGGGTAAATTTGACCCGAATGAAATAGCAAGCGATTTTGTCTATGCCAAGCTCTTCAAGTCAATGACAAAACGATAACGCACATCATTCTTCGTCATTCGGTCGTAAGCAGTATTGATTTCCTGAATGGAGATCAGTTCTATATCCGACACAATATTTTTCTCGGCACAGTAGTCTAGCATCTCTTGCGTTTCTTTGATACCACCTATTGATGAGCCAGTAATGCTTCTGCGATTGGTTAGAATATCAAAAGGCCGAACTACAGGTGCCTGCGCAGGAATACCAACAATCAACATGGTGCCATTTAGATCAAGCAACTTCAAGTAAGGCGAATAGTCATGATTGGCAGATACCGTATTTAACAACACGTCAAAGTAGCTGGAGTGTTTTTTCATTTCTTTGACATCTGACGAGAGGAGAAAATGATGCGCACCTAATCGCTTCGCATCTTTTTCTTTGGAAGCAGACGAACTAATCAATGTCACTTCTGCTCCGAACGATGCAGCAAACTTTAATCCCATGTGGCCTAATCCGCCCAAACCAATGATCCCCACTTTTGTTCCCTTGCCCACTTTCGCATAACGGAGCGGAGAATACGTAGTAATGCCTGCGCATAACAGCGGAGCTACTGCTTTCAAATCTAATTTTTCAGAAATTTGCAGCACGTATTTTTGATCGGTTACAATTTGAGACGAGTAACCACCGTGTGCAATGGTCTTTCCATCGCGCTCAAAGGCATTGTATGTGCCGGTCATTCCTTCTGCACAATATTGCTCTAGCCCATCTTGACAATTTTTGCAGGTGCGGCAGGAATCTACCATCACACCAACACCGGCCAACTCACCTACTTTGAAATTTTTAACGTTTGCGCCTACCCGCGCTACTTTACCCACAATTTCGTGACCCGGCACCATCGGGTACATCGCGTTTCCCCATTCGTTGCGCGCCTGATGCAAATCGCTGTGACAAACGCCACAATACAAAATTTCGATCTGTACATCATCAGGCTGCAGTTCTCTACGATCGAATTGAAATGGTGCGAGTGGCGTGGTGGCACTAAAGGCTGCGTAAGCTTTGGTGGTTTGCATTTTATCCTTAATTTTTTGGTTTATAACTGTTCCAGTAATCTTTTGGACTGACGATGGAGGTTCGTCTATACTTTTTCATTGTAAAATCATTGGTATTCCCAGTTATTAGAAAATTGGCGTTTGATTCGCTTGCCAATTCCAATAGCTTATTATCGTCCTTGTCGGAAATGATGTCTAATTTGAATTTTGGTGTGTATGTTATAGACTTTGTTTCGATTTGAGCCAAAAGGGATTCTGCTTTACTAAGGAAATCCGGATATCTACTAAATTTTTTCCTTTTTAGCACCTCATAGTATTCGGCCAAAAGTTCATAAGAAACACACAAACTTATTTTTTGTTCTATGAATAGATTGTTAACTATCAGATAAGGGTATCCTTGTTGGATCAGTCCTGAGACTAGAACATTTGTATCAATTACGATTTTTTGCATTTTTCCTCACTGCCTTGACTTCTTTTGTTATCTCCTCCATCGTCAATTTTGATAGCCCATATTTTTCTGATAGTTCAATGCACCGGTGCAATGTCTGACGAGTGAGTTCTTTGCTCACAATATCGACAAACTCAGAAAAAGTTAAGTTGTCATCCTTTATTCCAAACTTGTTAAGCTCAAGTTCTGATATTGAAATATTTATATTTTTCATCGCACAATTTTACATGTCAATTTAGTAATTTTTAATTTGATTTTTTCAGCCCTAAGGCGTATTCACTTCATGAAATCCGCCTTCCACATTATCAGTCCAACTCATTGGATAATTTTTATCTAAAAACTCCAACGATTGATCCGTTAAATGTAACGGATGAAAAGTATCGATCATTACCGCTAACTCATGTGTTTCTTTTGCGCCAATGCTTTTTTCTACAGTGCCGGGATGTGGGCCATGTGGTAACCCTCCAGGGTGTAGCGTAAACGAGCCCCGATCAATGCCTCTGCGGCTCATAAAATTCCCCTCTGCATAGTAGAGCACTTCATCGCTATCAATATTGCTGTGGTTGTAAGGAGCAGGAATTGCCAATGGATGATAGTCAAATAAGCGAGGTACGAATGAGCAGATTACAAAATTGCGTGCCTGAAAAGTCTGGTGTACTGGTGGCGGTTGATGAATGCGGCCAGTTACTGGTTCAAAGTCGTGAATGGAAAAGGCATAGGGCCACAAGAATCCATCCCAACCAATGACGTCCAGCGGACTATGATCATAAACGTAGTTGTGGAGAAATCCCTCCTTCTTAATCTTTACTAAAAATTCCCCTTGACTTTTATCTGTCACCAAACCATAGGGTGCACGAATATCTCGTTCACAATACGGTGAATGTTCCAACAATTGACCAAGATCATTGCGGTAGCGCTTAACAGTTTCAATGGGAGCTGCGGATTCAATGATTAGTAAGCGAAGAGGACCTTCTTCAAATTCAAGTTTGTATATGACTGTGCGAGGGATCACAATATAATCTCCTTGACGCAAGTCCAATTTTCCGTAAGGTGACGTAAGCGTTCCTTTCCCATCGTGTACATAGAGCACTTCATCGCCTTCCGCATTTTTGTAGAAGTAATCCATCTTTCTGTTTTTTGGTGAACAGATGGAGATGGAGCAATCGTTGTTCATTAACAGCACTTTGCGGGCCGATAAATAGTCCTCGCCAGTGGTGGTTACTTTAGATGTATTTAAGTGGGTTTGCTTTAGCTCATAATTCGCCACTCTTTTTGCCCCATATTTTTCTGGTGGATTTACTTTTTTTATCCGCGTGGGTGGATAGACATGGTATAAGTTGGAGTAGATACCGGAAAATCCTTCAGAGCTTACCAGTTCTTCTTTATATAAACTGCCATCTGGTTGGCGAAATTGAGTGTGGCGTTTGGGTGGGATGTTTCCTTGGCGGTGATAATACATATCGTTTTAGCATTAACTTAACGAAACTACAGATTTTACATCGAAGTTGGAAACTCGAAATTCGAACTTCTTATATCTCAACTCGTTGCCGAGCTCACATCTTCCCCTTGTCCAAATCCGGAATCCGGTCAAATAGTTTGATGGCTTGCTGAAGCACTTCGTTGGTTTCGTTGAAGATGGGATAGAACGCGCTATTGCCCCATACCTTTCTAGCAATTTCAGCTTTCAAGTAAACCTGAAAAAGCTTTTTGTTTGCGTTCAAGTCTTTCAGGTCGGGTTTGATGTTATTTTTCTTACCCAACTCCACTACTTGATTTAACATTACATCGCCAACTTCAAAATTTTGCAGGTAGTCTTTGTAGCCCTTTTGCTCAAGCGCTTTGCCATTTTGATCTCCATAGTTAAAGGCGTATTCACGCAGTACATTGGCATAGGAAAGTTCGTTGAAGTACCGGCTGGTCAATGTGGTATCCAATGGAACAAAGTAGTCGGGCATAATGCCACCACCACCATAAACGGTTCTGCCATTGAGTGTTTTATATTTCAACGAATCGTTGAATTTAACGCTATCGGCTGTAAAGAACTCGCCATTTTTGTAGCGCTTGGTAATATCCTTGTCATAGTCCTCTGAGTTCTCGTAAGGCTTTTGAATCGAGCGGCCGCTTGGGGTGTAGTAACGTGAAATAGTGAGTCGTACTTCCGAACCATCATTCAGATCAAAGGGTCGCTGCACCAGTCCTTTGCCAAAAGACCTGCGTCCAACCACCAGCGCTCTATCATTATCTTGCAGCGCACCACTAACGATTTCGGAGGCGGAAGCACTGCCTTCATTTACCAGAACAATCAAATCACCTTTTTCAAAGTCACCCTTTTCAGTAGCCATTGCGTTTTCGTTGTATTTGGTTTCCTGACCTTTAGTGAAAACTATTTTTTCGCCCGCAGGCAGAAACTCATCAGCAACAGAAATAGCCTGATCCATATAGCCACCCGGATTTCCTTGCAGATCAAGCACAAGTTTTTTCATCCCCTCTTTTTTCAACTTAACCATCGCCTCCATCATCTCTTCGTAGGTAGTTTGCGAAAAGCGGTTGATTTTAATGTATCCAATTTCGTTGTCGACCATATACGAGGCGTCAACTGAAAATTGAGGAATTTTATCGCGAATGATGGTAAAGGTGATTGGTTCTTTCTTGTTCTTGCGAAGAACCTCAATTTTTACTTCACTGCCCTTTGGGCCTTTCAAGTACCGTTGTACATCTAGGTTGGTCAGTTTCGTGCTTGCAATGACTTTGTCGTCTACTTTTATGATTTTATCTCCTGATCGTAAGCCCACTGCTTCCGATGGTCCACCACTCAAGGTAGTAATGACAGTAAGGGTGTCATGAAAGATATTAAATTCGATTCCGATGCCTTCAAAATTCCCTTTCAAATCTTCGTTGGCAGAGATTCTATCTTTTGATGAGATGTAGGCCGAATGTGGGTCTAGTTGGCTGAGTAAGTGAGCAATGGCATCTTCTACCAGCCCTTCTGTTTTTGTTTCATCCACGTACTCTTTTTTGACGAGTGTAAGTACTTCCCTCAGTTTCTGTATATCCTGATTGACTTCGCTTCCACCCGATTTTGAGGTCAGGCCGGCCCCGATTAGCACACCAGCTGCCAGGCCGATACACAGAATCAGGGGTAAACTAATCTGATAATTGGAATTTTTATTTTCACTCATATGCAAGAAGTAGACTTGTGGCCTTTAAACGCAGGTATACTGCTGAAAGTTCTATGGCAAAAATCGTTAAAAATGCTTACGCATAAAGAAATCGAGCGGAATTTATAGCCATTCTGTGGCCATTTCTTTGTCTAAACCTCAGGGGTCTTTATCTTTAGCACCTCATGGACAAGCAATTGTTGCGGCATAGGCGGATATCGGAGCTGGTGGAGCAGGATAATGAAATGGCGCAGGTGCTTTTTTATTTCGGCATCCGGTTTTATGAATACGCTGAACATACATTAGAACAAGTATGTAAGTTGCGCGGATTGAAGGTCGATCAATTGGTGCGCGAGTTGGAATCGCCCCGCAGCAATTTTCAAGATGAGGATATTCCGCTTTTTTCGTATCCGATCGATTTGATCATTGAGTATCTAAAACATGCCCACTTTTTGTTTGTAAAGCATCAGCTACCCTACATTGGGAAGTTAGTCGAAAACTTTAAGGCAGAGCACCCAGCCTATTTAACCGTTGAGAAAGATCTAAAAACGCTTTACCCACTTTTTCTGGAGGATTTCATTCATCATATTTATGAAGAGGAAGATACTCTTTTCAAATATATCAAGATGTTGGAAAAGGCTTCAATTGGAAAATATAACCCTTCTCGACTTTATCAACAGATGGAAAAATTTTCCTTACAAAAATGTTCAATTGAGCACGAGTCGCACGATGACGAGATGGCGGGTATTCGTAAAATCACTAAGGATTACCACCTTATTCCCCATGCACCTCTTCACATCAAAGTGATTTATTCAGAGCTTATCAATTTTGAGAAAAGCCTTCAAACGCATGCCCGTATCGAAAATGAAATTCTTTTTCCAAAGGCGATGGCTCTGGAGAATCAGGTTCGGATTCTAGTGGCGGAGAAGATAAAGTTGAATTAAGCCATGACGTCATTGGCTCTCGGAAACTCAGTTGTATTTTTTTTGCTGGGAGCACTTCACTTTTATTGGGCAGTAGGAGGGAAGTGGGCTACAGATGTAGTGGTGCCAACAAAACCTACTAGTGAGAAGCTACTCAACACCTCGGTCTTTTCATGTGTGATAGTCGGAAATGGAGTGTGGTTAATGAGTTTTGTCCATGTAGCCAATGCCGGATTGATTTTCAAGGGCAGTGATTTTACCATTTTTCGATATTGCACATTAGCAATAGCGATTATTTTTTTGGTCCGCTTTATGGGTGATTTTAAATGGGTGGGTCTTTTTAAAAAAGTAAAGAGGACATCATTTGCAAAAAATGATGCACTCTACTATTCTCCACTTTGTCTCTTTCTATCAATTTCTTCATTTGTGTTATTCTTTGTACAATGAGTTTATCGCAGCTACATAAGTTAAGGCAGGTCGCCTTGGATGGCAACTTTAAAGAAATTGAAGGCTTCTTCAACAGCTCCGCGCAGTTACAGCAAATGCATATTCGTATAGACCTATCTATGCCAACTCAACCCATGGTATTTATTGATGAGGTAGCCGAAATGCATCGGGGTGGCGTAGGTACTGAAGCGGTAAATGGAGCGGTGATTGCCATGTTGGTTGATTTGGCGATTGGCCTACTAGGTGTAAACCATTATGCCGAAGGTATGACGGCTACGTCTAACCTAAATATCAATTACGTAAAGCCATTAGTGGCAGACAAAGTAATTGTGCGCACCGAGCAGACGGAAGTAATTGGAAAGCGCATTTTTGGAATTGCCAGGGTCATGAATGAGAAAGAAGAAGTATGTGCCTATGCGACAGGGTCTTTGGCAAAGGGAATTTCTGTGTAGTTCTAATTATCCCAATCAAAATACTCATCTTTCTCCAACTCCAATTCCTTTTTCTTTTTCTTGCCTTTAAGTTGAAAGGCTTCTTTTAATTCTTTCACTTCTTTTTTTAGATCGCTGACAATTTTCTTTTTCACCGCTTCCTGATCATAGCTTACTTTGTAATCATCCGTGGTGCCAGTTATTTTAAGAAAAACTCTTGTCTGCCCTTTGCCCGTGTCTTCAATAGCCCCAAAAGCCTCGTCAGGATCTATCTTCTTTTTACTTCGTAAGGGAGCGACTACGCGATAGTTGATGTGCTGGTCAAAGGTATGTGTGCCGCTTAGCTGAATTGTGGTTGCATTACTTTTGATTTCCATCTGCGGTATGAAGATGGTTTCATTTTCGATGTGGATTTCATTTTTCAGATCGGCAAAACGAAGTTTGCTTAAGCTTCCATCATCTAGGTACTTATTCAAGGCCTGCAACGGCTCAAAGTTATTCAACTCTCCATTTTTAATAGTAGCGCTAATATCAGAAGTAAGTGTTTTCGAAATCAATTTTAGTTTTTCAGACAATGTCATCTCGAGGGCTACGTCCGCAAAAGCCTGGCCTTTTAAATGTTTGTCTTCTATGAACGTTTGGTAGAAATTTTCGAACACATAGAATACACTATCTACGTGAATGCCACCCAACTTGAAGGCACTCATGATATCTATTGCTTTTGGATTTTTAGCATCAACAATTCCGTTCAATTGCAGGGTTCCACCCATGGCGTCCATAGCAATGTTTCTTGATACAGCCACCTGGTTTTTGACCAGTAAGTCGCCCTTTACATTCCTGGGGTGAAAACGTTTGTATTTCAGGCTTTTTACATCACAGTTAAAATTGAGCAGCACATTTGGCGAGATATTGAATTGATAACCTTCTGCCGTGGTTCCGCCAAACCCGAGTTCAAAAAGCTGATCGACATCTAAAAAATTTGATTTCAGGTCGGCTTCAATACCAATCGGCTGGTTTTCAAACAACAGAAATGTGACAACATTTTTGAAAAAACCATTCAATGCCATATCACTGTTCTCAAATTGCAAGCGAAAATTACTCATCGCCAAGTCATTGTTATTGAATTGTAACGATCCGTTTATGTCTCTAAAATGAATGCCTTTTTCACCATACACAAATTGAATATCTTTTAATTCTACGCTGCCATTTGTTTTTACTTGCTGTGCGGTGGCTTTTTTCTTGAGTAGCTTTGTTTCTCCGGAAATTGAAAAATCAGCCACCACCATTCCTTGTAGGTCGCGGACCTCAGCAATCGGATAAAAATTCTCCAAAGAGGCGGCATCTAGCTCGCCCTTGAAATCAAATTGAATATAGGGATCTTCAAAATTTTGTAGCGTAAGATTGCTGGTAAAACTTTTGCCATTTAGTTCGCCACGCATGTCTTTTAGAAATAGTTCGGCTTTTGAGAATGTTGTCAGAGATGGGCTGGCAAAAGACCCTTCGAGATAGGCATGTTCTACCTTAGACTTATACTGTGGGTGAAAAAAGGTAGCGTCTTTGCAGCCAAAGTGAACACTCACAAAAGGGTCTTTTCGATCGCTTATTTCGCCTTTCAGTTTTAGTAAGAAAAAAACATCGCCCTTGCTTTCATACGCAAGTAATTTTTGACTAGTCGAGGCAGGTAGAAGAGCGATCAATGTTTGTAGGTCGGTTTCCTTTCCTTCTGCTGTCAGGTCAATCAGGTTTTTTTGTTTGAACGAGTAGTTTCCGGTGACCTCAAAAAGCGACCGGTTGACTTTTAGTGCAGCAGATTGAATATCAACTATTTTTTTTAAGTCGTGATATTGCAGCGCAGCATCGAGCGCCAGTTTCTTTCCGCGCAGAAACAGTTGGTTGTTTATACCAATTTGTTCAACCAGCACATCGCCTGCCACTTTTATGTCGAATAGATCGCCACGGATGGCAATGGAAGAAATAAGTTCTTCGCTGGAAAATTCATGGTGTTGATCGGATTGTAAGTCTTGGTAGTTGATGAGTGTATTAACTAGTTTGACATTGTTCAGGTCAAACGAAATAACACTAGCGGCAGAGTCTTTTGAATGTTTTACAATCGTAAAGTTGTTGAGCCCTTCTTTGTCTATTTTCAGATTGGTTTCACTATCTGAGATTTGTAATCCACGAACCGAGTAATTCCCCTTCCAAGCCTCCAACGCATTGAGTAAGAATGAAACCTTTTTAGCTGTTAACAACGGATAACTGCGCGAGTGGCTGTCCTCCACATATACGTCTGTAAACACAATGGCCAGATTTGGAAAGTCTTGCCACACAGACAGGTCTATTTTTCCAATCTTTACTGGTGTATTCAAGCTTTTGTTTGCCTCTCTAATGAATTGCTGAAGAATTCGGTCTTTAAATAGGAAGACAGAGACAAATGCTGCACTAAGAAGCACCGCAATTGTGACGACAGAATAGAGAATGATTTTTTTTAATCGCTTCAAAATAGGGAAAGAATAGTGCAAATGTACAAAGACTAACTATTGAGTATGTTCTTTAGTACATCCCTTTTTGTCATGGTTGCTGATTTATCTTCTTTTTAAACAACGGCACCGTGCTGCAGGGTTCGCCAAACATGATACTGGAAGCTATGGGACGAAGATGATTTGTTGCCTCTACATAAGTCGCTATCGGAACTTCGACTTTACTACATCCTTTGATTACTACTTTAGCGTTATTGAATTTTTGCCAATCTATTTCTCTAAGGGCATGAGCAAAGAGTTGGGTTTCGAGTTCATCGATCGAACCAAAACATACAAACTTGGCAACGGGCTGCAGCGCAATGGTGACTAGCATATACGCCCAAGTTGGCACAATCGCGTCTGCCGAGCAGATAATGGCTATCAATTTGCCTTCGTATTGAGTCCAATTGTGTGACTTGATGTGCTCTCGAAAATCTTTTTCTTTTAAAATCAGTTCTTGAAAAAGCCATGGTTTGATGTCGAGTATCACGCGTTCACCCGGAGTATAGTACTCTTCAAGATCCAGTAT
Source organism: Flammeovirgaceae bacterium (assembly GCA_021299455.1). Lineage (GTDB taxonomy): Bacteria > Bacteroidota > Bacteroidia > Cytophagales > Cyclobacteriaceae > ELB16-189. The sequence goes on from JAJTGQ010000100.1 coordinate 12,698, forward strand.
CACCAATGCACTGCCAGTTACCCGATTTACGATTTCGCCTGTCACAGCAACTTTTTCTTTCTCGCTCATAGATGACGTAACATAATTAGGCGCTGATTGGTTTGCGAATCAGAAAGTCTTTTAAATAGAATGGTTCAAATGAAGCGATATCCTCCACTAGGTTTTTTGTCCATTTCACAAAACCCATTTCGCCAAGGTAACGGGCTAAAGGAATAATATCAGAAACAAAGTGAGCGTTGGGATGCTTGATGAATTCCTGACATTTGGCTGCGCCATCACCAAAAAAGTAAACCGAGTTGTTTTCAAGCAGATCAATGTAACAGGTTCCATCAATTACCTTAGCCTCTGTCGGTCTTATGATAGTCAACTCGCTACCCATAAGCATCGTATAAACTTCCATGCGCCTGGCATCAAGCATCGGGCAAAGTAGTGAACTGCCGGGTTCAATTTTTTTTGAATTGATAAACTGATAGGCAAGTAATTCTAGTGTATTGATTGAAATCAGTGGAATTTCCAACGCGTAGCATAGCCCCTTTGCCGTAGCTACGCCTATCCTCAAACCAGTATAGGAACCAGGCCCGGCTGCTACCACCACCCCTTTCAGTTCAGCTGGCTTTTTCCGACTTTCATTCAATACTTTTTGAATCATGACGGCCAATTGGGCAGATGCGGATTGTGGTACTTGCGTTTCTACAGAGTGAAGCAACTTCCGCTGTTCGTGTAACGCCACCGAACAGCCCAACGTTGAAGTTTCGATGCTAAGAAGCAATGACATTAACGAGGCGACAATATTCTTTTGTACTCCGCGATATCACCCAGTATTTTTTTTGCTTCTTGAATTTCCAGATCTCGGGAAAGAGAAACTTCTACCTGGCCGATGCCCAACTGATAGTGAAATGCAATCTCTTCTTCCAGGAGTGCTGAAATTTCTGTGCGCAACCGAGTAAGGTCAGCTGTGTGATAATCGTTAATCTTATTCTTAAGTTCAGCTAATGAAGGTTTAAGATCTTCATAGTGCCGTTCTGCTTTTGCAGAAGCAACCAAATCATTTGCCTTTTTCTCCAGTTCAGTGGTATATGAAAACTTCTGTGCTTTCATCCAATCGGTGAATTTTTTATAGTCTATGTCAGACAACCGGAAATTTTTCAACGGTGTTGGCGGGTTTGGATTTTCGCTGCAATATTTTGTTGCGTATTCAAATAAATACCCAGCGTTATTCAGTTCTACTAACGCGGAGCTGGCGGCCTCTTTTTTCAAATGTATATCTGGGTCAAGGCCTCCCCCATCATATACCTTTCGGCCATTCTTGGTTTTGAATTCGCTTTTTGTTGAGTCGGCAAATTTTTCTACGCTGCCATCACTTTTGCGATGACTGTAGTCTAGTGCTTGAATGCATCTCCCACTTGGAATATAATATTTGGCAGTCGTTACTTTCAGCTGAGCGTTGTAGGAGAGTTGTCGAGTGGTTTGAACCAGTCCTTTTCCAAACGTTTTTTGACCTATTAACACTGCACGATCGTAATCCTGCAATGAGCCGGCCACAATTTCTGACGCAGATGCGCTTCCGCCATTTGCCAAAACGACCAGCGGAGTCTCAATGTCTATTGACCCGTTGAGCGTGGTGTAGGTCTTATTCCATTCTTCTACTTTGCCTTTGGTAGAAACGACTTCATTCCCCTTTGGGATAAATATATTAACAATGTTGATGGCTTCGAATAATGACCCTCCCGGATTGTTTCTAAGATCAAGAATTAATTTTTTCGCTCCCGCTTTTTTCAGATTTAGAACTGCCTCTTTTACTTCATCGCTAGCACCTGGAGTAAACTCTTCTAAACGAATGTACCCAAGGTCGGTGTCGATTAGCCCCTGGTAGGTGACGTTATTTATTTTTATTTTTTCACGTGTTAGTTTCACTTTAATCAGGTCTTTTTGCCCCATCCGCTTGACAGCAATTTCAACATCCGTTTTTGGATTTCCTTTCAGCATGTTGCTGACCTCGGAGGTGGACTTTCCCAGGGCATCTTTGCCATCTACAGAGATGAACTCATCACCGACTTTTAGTCCGGCACGATGCGCTGGGAATCCTGGATAGGGATTGGTGATCACCGTTTTCTTATTTACAATTCCAATCAAGGCACCCACGCCTGCATATTGCCCGGTCGTTTGTATACTGAAAGCTTCGCGATTTTCTTCCGAGATATAATCTGTATAGGGATCAAGTTGCTCCAGCATTCCATTGATGCCGGTCTCAATCAGCTTTTTGGGATCTACTTCGTCAACATAATAGGTGTTTACTTCTTTAAAAAGGGTGGCAAAAATATCCAGGCTCTTCGCAATATCGAAGTACTTTTCGGCTGGCGCCCGAAATGCAAAAATGCCTACTAGCGCAGTTAAAAGCAGAAGGCTGGTAACTCTATATTTTTTATTCATCAAACAATAGTTTTTCCTATCCGAACTAACGTCAAGGGCATCTTTTGGTGTATCTGGGCCGAAGGCAATATTTCTTTGGCAGAGTAAATATACGCAATCAACCATTTGTGGTTTGCGTCTAGTTGATGCTTGTGCAGTCGATAGGCTTCCCGAAGCTGCCTTTTGATGCGGTTCCGATCAACGGCACGCTTGAAATTTCGGGCAGGTACCGATATTAATACCTGATTGGGCAAGTCTTGATTGGGATGGAGCAAGTAAATGACCTTTAATGGGCTCAAATAAAAAGAGGAACCATTTTCAAAGAGTTCCTTTATCCATTTTTCACTTGTGAGTTTTTCTTCTTTTTTGAAGGTAAACCGGGTCATGTGCGAAGGTACGCGCTCTCGGCCTGCTTAGGAAAGTTCACCATTAAAAGAGACATTAATGACGATCAATAGCCAGCCATTTTTAGCCAAAAAGGCTCAAGACGGACTATTTTGCCCTTGATTTGGCTGTTCCTTCATCGGAAACAGTCAATTTTTTCCTGCCATTTTTACGTCTGTTAGCCAATACTCTACGACCGTTGGCAGAGGCCATGCGCTCGCGGAAACCGTGCTTATTCTTTCTTTTCTTTTTGGAAGGCTGATACGTACGTTTCATGTGTTAATGTTTATTTTTTTGGTCACATGGAATGGTCAAATCTAACTTCGTTGTCTTACACAAGTCAATTTGTGACCATTTCATAATATCTTGATTAAGACCTTTTTCTAAAAGGGTTGCAAAGATGTTGAGGATTATTGGAAATTCCAACAAGTTTGCCGGGGGATGTAAATAAGACTACAATAAAAAACCCCCTCATCAACCTGATAAGGGGGTTTTGGCTAAGTAGTTAAAGGATATTACTTCTTCTCCGCTGCCTTTGATTTGGCCTTTGCGAAATCTCCGGCTTTAATAATATTCATCGACTCCAATTTCAAGTGCTTTTTCATGGCTGCATTGATCTGCTCTGGTGTGAGCGCCATTACTTTCTTCTCATACTCTTCGTCCCACTTTAGGTCTCTTTTAGAGAACAAGTAGTTGTTTAACGTGCCAGCGAGCCCACCATCTTGTGCCCTGCTAACTGTACGTGACTGCGACCATCCTGATTTCGCAGCGGTCACTTCTTCTGCCGTAAAGCCAGTAGTGGTCACTTTTTCAATTTCTTCCTTAAAAGCTTTTTCCAATTTCTCGACATTTTCAGGTGCGTAAATGGCGAAAGCAAAGAATGAGCCCACCGGATCTAAGGTACCCGCGCTAAATTGCGAACCTACTCCATAGCTCAGTCCTTCTTTTTGTCGGATGCGAGTAGCCAATCTAGAATTTAAAAATCCTCCTCCCAACATAAAATTCCCAAGCACTAATGCCGGGTAATCTGGGTTTGAATCGCTAAACTCAAAGTTGTAGGCGGCTACAAAAAAGGCATTGGCCTTATCCGGTGTTTCTATCGACTCATTGATTGCTTGAACAGGAATGGCTTTGTTTACAATTCTGGTAAAACTTTGTGCGCTTTTCCAATTGCCAAATAACTCCGTATTCAAAGCCTTCAACTCATTTGCATCGAAATCTCCAACAATCGCCATGGTGGCATTGTTCGCACCATAGAATTCTTTGTAAAAGGACTTTACCTCATCCAACGTTACCGACTTAATCGATGCCACCTCTTCATCGAAAGTGTTGATATAGCGAGGATCACTTTTTTGATAAGGGGTGGTGTGGCGTTGTATTTTGTTAAAGGCGATGGCTTGTGGTTCGCTTCTTTGTGACTCAACATTGGCCAATTCTTCTGACTTTAGTTTGTCGAATTCATCGGCAGGAAAAGAAGGATCTTTGAGAACCTCGCCTACCAGCTTTAATGCTTCTGCTAAATTAGGCTTCGTTGTTGTTACGTTGATGAATGTCTGCGTGGCACCACCTCCTATAAACACATTGGCTTTTAATCTGTCAAACTCATCTTTGATTTGCTGACGGGTTTTCTTGGACGTGCCTTTGTTCAGCATGCTCGCTGCATATTCACCAGCGGTGCCCTTATTCATCAACGATTTTTCATCGCCAAAACGCAACGTAATACGAGCTTCTACTGACTCGCCCCTGGTTTTCTTGGGGAGCATGGCCATTTTCATTCCGTTTGGTAATTCTATTCGTGTGGTACGTGATTCGATATTGGGCGGAGCAGGATCAAATTCCTCCCCTTGAGCGATGGTTTGAGTTCCCTTGTAATCTTTTACGATGGCGTCTACATCAGGGGTAGCCGGAATTTCAGACCTCTCTGGTTTTTCTGTTGGAATAAAAACCCCGACTGTTCTGTTGTCTGGTTTCAGATATTGTTTAGCGACTCTTCTCACATCAAGCAATGAAACATTTTTAATTCGGTCTCTGGTCACAAATAACATACGCCAGTCACCCATTCCGACAAACTCACTTATCTCTAATCCAATTCTTTCAGACGAGTTAAAACCTAATTCAATTTGTTTGAGAATTTCGCCTTTAGCCCGCTCTACCTCTTCTTTCGTTGGAGTAGTTGTAGCAACATCGTCTAAGGCTTTTAGCATGGCTGATTTGGCATCTTCCAGCGAATTCTCTTTGAGAAGTTCTGCGTAAGACAACAACAAACCAGGCTCTTTCCATTGAAAAGCGAATGCCCCTGAGGAGCTCGCCTTTTTTGTTTCTACCAGTGCTTTGTATAGTCTGCCTGATGGTTCTGTGCCAAGAATATTAGACAGAACTTCAATTGCAGGATAGTCTGGATGTGAACCTGATGGAATATGGTAGGCTGTCATTACTAGTTGTACGTCACCAACTCTTTTCAAGCTAACAGAACGCTCGCCATCTTGAACAGGATCGGTGGTGTAGGTCTGCGAGATTTGCCGCTCAGGCTTAGGAACTCGACCGAATTTTTGAACAATTAAATCAAGTGTTTTTGCCTCATCAAATTTCCCAGCTACCAGTAGAACGGCATTGTCGGGTTGGTAATATTTTCTGTAGAATGCCTGTAGTTTATCAATGGGCACATTTTCAATATCTGCTCTTGAGCCAATCGTTGACTTTCCATAATTGTGCCACAAGTAGGCTGTTGACATCACCCGTTCTAAAAGGACACTGAAAGGTCTATTCTCGCCACTTTCAAATTCGTTACGCACAACAGTCATCTCACTATCCAAATCTTTTTTGGCAATGTAGGAATTGACCATTCTGTCTGCCTCCAGGTCAATAGCCCATTTCAAATTTTCTTCCGTGGCATTGAAGGTTTCATAATAATTGGTGCGATCTACCCAGGTAGTACCATTTGGGCGGCATCCATGCTCGGTCAGTTCTTTTGGAATATCAGGATGGTTAGGAGTACCCTTGAAAACCAAATGCTCAAGTAAATGAGCCATTCCAGTTTCTCCATAATTCTCATGCTTGGAGCCAACCATATAGGTGATATTGACGGTGATGGTTTGTTTGGAGGGGTCAGGGAACAATAATACTTTCAGGCCGTTGGCCAATCGATATTCAGTAATGCCTTCTACTGAAGTCATCTTAACGGGTGCGGTAAGAGACCCAGTAATCTGCTTCTCAGGTGACGTGGGTGCAGGAGTTTTTTCTTTTTTCTGGGCATAACCACTCGCTGCAACAAGCAACAATGCCATCAAAATCATTTTCATTTTCATAGAGGAATTGGTTTTGTATTAAGTTTTCTTAAGGTAATTATAGCCTGGTTATAGACCCGTAGGCGGAGCAAAGTATTAATAAAAGCGACAAACCAAAAACTTAGGAGTTTAAATTATTGCCATCCTTTTTATGATCTGTTTACGAGAGACGATATCAGCAACGGCAAAAGTGAATATCTTGTTCGCAATTATCAACGTGGTTTTCCCCGTATTTGATACGTGGAAAACCACGTATTTTCTGAACAACTACTGTTAAGTTTGAAAGTGGCTATGATCTAGCCAACGGATTGCCTACAATGCCATACAGCTGTGAATATGCGTGTTGTAGACTTTACTGTTTCTTTTTCATCTGCTTTTTTGGGATATTTGGTACGCATTTATAGAAAAGACGGTGAAGGCAAAAACAACATCAAAAGAAAAACCTTATTTCTTTCCGAAATTTAAGAGCTATGATCCGGAAGATATTTTGGCCGCGGGAGGGGCAACAGCTTTCGGTAAGTTAAAGGGCTATGACCCGAAGAAATTGTATCATTTAAAAGGAGAGCCTCTTTCGGAAGACGATTACCAGAAAGCAATTAAGATGCTGACGAAATAGAATGAATCTGCTTTTTGATACCAATATCATTCTTGCCATTGTCAGATCAAAATCAGCACACCGGATAATGGAATATCTTAATCCCAAAGGAAGTAACATCTATGTTTCTTTTATAAGTATAGCTGAGGCACAATCCATTGCCTTTCAGAATAGTTGGGGGGAACACAAAATGCAAATATTGGTTGACTTTTTTAAGTCGGTATATGTGATGAATGTTAGCAATTCACTGCTTCCTACATACATTGGCATTGACGCCTACAGCCAATGCAGTCACCCCGAATATCAAAAATATCCCTTTGCCAAACCACGTAATATGGGCAAGAACGATTTGTGGATTGCCGCCACTGCCTCTTTGCTAAACCTACAGCTTGTTACCACCGATAAAGATTTTGATCACTTGGAAACTTCATTTCTCTCTTTGAGAAGAGTACCGCAAACAGAAATTCAGAAGCACTTTAAGAATTAATTAGCCTAGCCAACCAAGCACTCTTTAACTTTCGCTGTCTGCTCTTTGGTAAGTCTTGGCTTCTATTGGCATACACTTTCGAAGATAAAAGTGAGGCGAGTTTTCCGGCTTTTGCGAAATATTTGAACATAGCTTAATTGCCAGATAAGTCTAGCCTTGCACTGGCGATAGCAAAACTCATGGACACTCGATCGATTTTTATCAGCTAAAATACAGATATTGAGGCTTTGAAAACGGATTACCGATACCTATGGAACTACAAACCAAAGAAGCCCTAGAAATACGCAGCGAAGAAGTACAAGAAATCATTACTCAAATGCCTGGCGGGCTAATCCGTTGGGGCATTGGGCTGATCTTTTTTCTTTTTGTTGTGCTGCTCTCCATCAGTTGGTTTGTAAAATACCCCGATGTGATAAAGGCCAAAGTGGTGGTAACCACCGACCCCGCCCCGATTAACCTGGTGAGCCGGGCTGTTGGCAAAATAACTCTTTTGAAAAAGGCCAATGAGACTGCCCAGAAAAATGATCTGATCGCCCACTTGCAAACCAATGCCTCTCTTACCGATATGGCTTATTTAGAGGCAGCACTCACTAGCTACGAAGCAAATACCAATACCACCGATTTATTTATTGCCCTTGATAAAAATATTAAAGCAGGCGATTTACAGGGCTATGTGAATGCAACCGTTAAATCTTTGCAAGACTTGATTGCCTTTACGGAGACCAAACTCCACGAAAAACAGATCGCTCATTTAAACAAGCAAGTGGTGTCTTACAAAAACCTTAACCGAAATCTGCAAAAGCAACTGGGCTTGATGAAACAGGAAGGAGCACTAAGCTACCAACAGTTTAAGGCCGACTCCATCTTGCTTGCGCAGAAAGTGATTGCCCCTCTTGATTTTAACAAAACTAAAAGTGCTTACCTGTTACAGCAGCGCGGAGTAAAAAGCATGGAAGCATCTATTATCTCTAACCAACTGCAAGCCGATGGTTTAGAGAAACAGGTAACGGAGTTGGAAATAAGCCGCACTAAAGAAGAGAACCAATTACAGACCAGTACCGAGAATGCCATCAAAGAATTGGCCGCCAGATTGAAAGGATGGAGGGAAAATTTTCTTTTTGCCGCCCCTGCCGATGGCACGGTTGCCTATCTGGGCTTTATAGAAAATGATCAATACATTGAAAATGGAAAGCCTTTGTTTGCCTTGCTGCCCACCTCTAACAAACTAATAGCAAAAGCAGAGTTGCCTGTGCTTGGTTCTGGCAAAGTGAAGGTGGGGCAAGCAGTGAACATCCGTTTATCCAATTATCCTTTTGAGCAGTTTGGTATGTTGCAGGGAAAAATAGAATCTATCTCTGAAGTGCCAGATAAAGAAAATTATACGGTGGCGATTAGCTTGCCTCAGGGAATGATCAGCACTCACAACAAGCTCCTTTCTTTTAGACCACAGCTTCAGGGAGAGACTGAAATTATTACCGAGGACTTAAGGGTGTTAGAGAGGGTCTTTTATCAGGTCAGGAAGTTACTTCATGCCAGATAAGCCTTCATTGGATTGTCTTGCTAACACGGAACCATTGGGCTGTCGAAGCAAATCATAAATGACCATTCTTTGTTGGTGTTGCTTCGAGCCTAGAAATTTATACCTGATTCTTGCATCCGTAGATGATTTGAGACACACACGTACTTTTTGCTAAGTCCTGATTTTTTGTAAAAAGATGAGTTTCCAGTATAATTAGACGACAGAGCTTTTGCGACTCACCCTATCTAAATCAATAGTTTCAAAAGCAATACCAAAATTATTATTGGTTCGGTATTATCGGAATGTAGTGGTTTACTTTTGAACTGTAAGCAGGCTGGTTCTACTTATCGGTAAAGCCACACCGAAAAAGCTGGTTAAACAAAAACAATTCTATTTATGGAAAAGAAAAAGTTAACATTAAACAAGCTTAGTGTCACTGAGTTGGGTAACAAGGAGATGGTTCATGTAAAGGGTGGGTATTCATTTACTTGCAGTTTGTCAATCTACCACTCATGTCAGAAGTATAATTCTAAAGCTGGCGGACACCGTGCTATTTGCCATTCTTGCTAAACACTCTTAAGCAAAAAGGTGAAGGATGTATCTTCTCCTTTTTGCTTATTCCAAATAATTTTATTTTCTTTTGAAAAGATTAGTTATTAATGATATACAAAGGATTAAGCAAGTAATACTTGCCTCCCCCCATGATCTTGGACCAGGGCTTTTAAACGGAGAATTAGGTAAGTCTATTTTTTGCCTAGTTGATTATAAATCGTCCTCTGACAATTTTATTCTTGAATACGGTGTTGATTCACTAAATGAGGCAATTAACTCTTTTAATTTTTTTGAAAATAAAGCATTATTGCTGAGCCTAGCAGAGGGACTTCCAGGCTTGCGTCATACGCTAAATGTCTTTAAAAATTTTGATGTCATTGATTCTACTGAGATAGAAAACGATATCGATTCTGCTATACTTAAAGAAGTATCAAAAACATCTGAAGTATATGACCTCGTAGGATATGATTTGCTTTATGGTCTTACAGGCATTGCAAATATTTATCTTGACATACCTCCTTCCCCTACGCGTAATGAAATAATAGATACTATTTGTCGAAGATTATTGGACAATATGGTTCTAAACCGCGGAGAATATGTTTGGGAAGAAAAATTTGGCTTTGGTATTTATCCATATAACCTTGGGATGGCCCATGGGCTACTTGCAGTAATCTGCTTGTTAAGCAAAGTGATTCGCGTGTATGATTCTTCCAATAAATACAAAGAAGTTGTTAAAGGAATTATAAGGTGGTACTTGGATCACGAGAATTCGAGCAACTTAGATTCCAGATTTCCATGTACCGTTGATAAAACTGGATTTTCAGAAAATAGGACGAATCGCCTTGCGTGGTGCTATGGAGATTTGAGCTCAGCAGTAGCATTCCTACAAGCTGGTTTAGCACTAAACGAACCTGCCTTAGTTAACAAGGCATTAACAATATGTAATTCGACCTTTGAAAGAAGAACACTTGAATATGAAGCCCAATCCTATGAAAACCTTATTTTTGACTGTGGTATTTGCCACGGTCTAGCAGGAATCACATACAGCTATTTTTATCTATACAATTTCTTTAAGAGTCCTCGATTAGCAGAGGCTTACAAATTTTGGCATCAACATTTGTTGGATAGGGTTACGAATCCACATGAGCATCCTTGTGCTGGCTGTTATACAATGGAAAAAATTCATGATAATCCAGTTCAACCACGACCTACGTTATCTCTTTTAGAGGGCGCTAGCGGAGTCGGCCTTGTTCATCATGCCATATTGGATACTTCAACTACAGACATATGGAGTTCGCTCTTCATGTGGTTTTAAAACGAAATCCATGGAATTATTAGATTTTTTCATTCTTCGAACCCCCTTTTTTCCCTTGTCCTATCAATTTGAAGACCCAGTTCAAATGTTTCGTTCTAGTTCTCATTTTAGGGAATCCATATCAATATCTTCCCCTTCCTTATTTCATGACGCTCAATTATTGATTGCCAATAAAATTGATTCAGAAAAGGAGCGAGTTAAAATTCATCTTTCTTTGCTTCGGTATTTGAAACGCATGTCCTTTCGTTGCACTCCATTTGGAATTAGTGCAGGCATCTCAATAGGGGCTATTACGAACAAAACCGGAATAATTAATTGTAATCCAGAAGATTCTCAAAGATTGATTCGACCTGACATGTGCTTCCTTGGGAAAATATATCAACACGTGATGGGTGAACCGACCTTAAGGAGGAGGTTATCGTATCGAGCAAACAACACATGTTTTCAATTTAACAATGAATTAAGATATCTTGAATACAGTTATGAACCCTATCGTTCTTATAGAATGTCTAGTGTTGAAAGTGATCCGCTTTTGTTATCTCTAATTGGAATTTGTCAAGATTCTATGCAGTATGAAACTATCTTGACCAAGGTAGTTTCAGAAGGTTATGATTCCGCTGAGGCCAGTAGCTACATTTGCCAACTAATTGAAAGCAAATTATTAATTTCAGAATTGGAGCCTTCCGTTTCAGGAATCCATTATGGTAGGAAGCTTTTTACTTTCCTTGAGGCTAATCGAATCCATTTGTCTGATAGCCTCGAACAGAGTAGAGTCATTCTAAACAAAATTATTGGTACTCATCATTCTTCTGCTGGCATTGATTCTTGGAATGAGGAAATTGTTTCTGAAGCAGAGCGAATTGGCATCAAAGATATTGATATCATTCAAGTCGATATGCTTAAGCAAGGCTCTCAAATTGAATTAGATCGAGAGATATTTGCGGACTTACGAATGGCTCTCCGCATCACCCAATACCTAGTTAAGCATACAGTATCAGAAAACCTAGTTGATTTGTACAAATTTATTGACGAGTTTGAGTATCGGTATGAAGGCATGGAGGTTCCCCTCCTCGAAGTCATGGATCCACATATAGGAATTGGCTATCCATATTCGCCAGATTCATTGGTTGATAGTCTTTTAACAGAGAACATTCAGGTGAGTTCTGCTATTTCTGAAAAAATGGAAGTCTCTACTACTTTCAATCCTATACTTCGAAAATACTACGATTGTTTAAGTCAAAATAAAACTGAAGTTATCCTTAGTCAAGAAGATATCAAAACTAAGGAGGTAACCAGCTTTGATGAATTTAATAAATATACAGGGATCATGAGCAGTCTGGTAAGTATTATCAAGAAACAAGATTCAATTAAGATACAACATACTAGTACAGAGGGTACTAACTTTAAAACATTAGGAAGATTTTGTTATTCTCACTCAGATATTGAAAGTTATTTGAGTAAGTTAGCTCATCTTGAACAAGAGGCAGACCATCAAGGAATATTTGCTGAACTGGTATTCCTGCCAGAGGATAGAATAGGCAACCTGATTGCCAAACCACCTCTTTGCCTTTATGAAATTCCTATTGTTTCTAGTAGTTGCTTACCAAAAGAGAATCAAATACAGTTAAACGATATACTTGTGTGTGTCCAGAACGGGAAAATTCAGTTGAGGTCTAGGCAATTTAATAAGGTTATTTATCCCATATTTTCTTCTGCTTATACTCATACTAAAAGTAATGTTCCTTTGTTTCGATTTTTAGGTGATCTTCAATATCAATATTGTTACCCTTCAATATTCTGGGATTGGGGAATTCTAGGGCGAATGCCATTTTTACCACGGGTTTCTTATAAAAATATAATCTTATCAAAAGCTACATGGAAGATTACACTAGAATCCATATCCTCTTTACTCAATGCAAAAGAACCCTTTCAAAAAATTAAAAAGTATTTCCTGCTAAATAAAATACCCAATTCCTTTGTGATCGTTCAGGGGGATCATGTGCTTCCGATTAACCTAGACAATGATAGCTCATATCGCCTTTTCATTGACGAACTAGTAAAAAACAAACTATTAGTGGTTCAGGAAAATTTGATTGCCGATGAAACCGATTCGATTGTATATGATGCAAATAGAAGATGCTACTCAAATGAGGTGATTTTGTTATGGGACAATCTTAGCTCAAATAGAAAGTCGGAGATTCCTGTAACTGGATTTTCGATTGATAAGTTATTAATAGGAGCATAAATTGGTAAGGATTATGTATATTTGTGCATGGCAAAAAAAGATGGAAGGAACAGGACAGCCTCCGCTCAGGCTACGGTACGTGAGCAAGTGGTGCGTTTTTTGAAGAAGAAGGGGAATACTC
>JAJTGQ010000132.1 GCA_021299455.1 Flammeovirgaceae bacterium
TACTCAACTTCACTTTCTTTTTTACAAACTTCATTTTACCAAATGAACCTCCGGTCAATCTGGATTTACAAAGTAGTTTATACTGCTGGGTAAAACTTCCATTGAAACGGATAGATTGGTAGTCGCTTCATTTACGTGAAGAGCTACCAATTAGTTTCATTTTTCTTTTGCGCTAACTGATTCTCATCTATGCGTCAGACCGCTTCAAGCGGTCAAACGCATAGATGCATGTCCTTTGCTTAACTGTAAAGCAACTTCTTCTGTTCAGCAACTTTTTCGTTTTCGATGTACTCATCGTAGGACATTAGCTTATCAATAAAGCCCTTTGGTGTGATCTCAATAATTCGATTGGAAACCGTGTGGGTGAACTCATGGTCATGTGACGTAAACAAAACTGTTCCTGGAAAATCTTTCAATGCATTGTTAAATGCGGTAATCGACTCTAGATCCAAATGGTTTGTAGGTTCATCTAAAATTAACAGGTTGGCACCCGGTATCATCATACGCGATATCATGCATCGTACTTTCTCGCCACCGGAAAGCACGCTGCATTTCTTGAATACCTCTTCCCCAGAGAAAAGCATCTTACCTAAAAAGCCACGTATGTACACTTCATCTTTGTTCTCGTCTTCTGCAAATTGGCGTAGCCAATCAACGAGATTGTCATCTGACTGAAAAAAACTTTCGTTGTTGCCCGGCAAATACGCGGTAGTAATTGTTTGGCCGAATGTAAATTCCCCGGACGTTGGCTTGAGTTCATTCATTAATATGCGAAACAGCGAAGACAAAGCAAGGCTGTCTTTGCTTAGAAAAGCAATTTTGTCGCCCTTGTTTACAAAGAACTCCAGATTTTTGAAAAGTGTGGTGCCATTTACTGAGTAGGTTAGATTTTCAACGTGCAGAATCTGATCACCGGCTGTTCGCTTTTGCGTAAAAATGATGGCGGGATATTTCCGGTTCGAAGGTTGAATATCGTCTACATTAATTTTCTCTAACAACTTTCTTCTGCTGGTAGCTTGGCGTGATTTCGAAGCATTAGCGCTAAAGCGCATGATAAATTCTTGCAATTCTTTTTTCTTTTCTTCTGCTTTTTTATTGGCTGAAGAGCGCTGCGAAGAAGCCAACTGGCTAGATTGATACCAGAATGAATAATTTCCGGTGTAGAGTTTAATAGCGCTAAAATCAACGTCTACAATGTGCGTACATACCGTATCTAAAAAGTGGCGATCATGCGAAACAACAATCACCGTATTTTTAAACTCAAGTAGGAAATCCTCCAGCCATGCTACGGTTAAAAGATCCAAGTCGTTCGTGGGCTCATCGAGGATTAAGATATCGGGATTTCCATAAATAGCTTGCGCCAGTAATACCCTTACTTTTTGATTCCCACTTAGTTCTTTCACTTGCTTGAAGTGATCTTCTTCTTCGATGCCGAGGCCACTTAGCAAAGCGGCTGCATCAGACTGCGCATTCCAGCCATTCATTTCGGTAAATTCAGCTTCTAGTTCAGATGCCTTTATTCCATCAGCTTCTGAGAAATCTGGTTTTTCATAAATGGCATCTTTTTCTTTCATGATTGACCACAGCTTGGCATAGCCCATCATAACAGTATCGAGCACGGGTACCTCGTCAAATTCATAGTGATTTTGGCGTAGGACTGCCATCCGCTTACCTGGATCAATTGAAACGTGCCCTGAATTAGGGTCTATGTCTCCCGAAAGTATTTTCAAGAATGTCGATTTACCTGCTCCGTTGGCACCAATAACACCGTAACAATTGCCGGAAAGGAATTTAAGATTGACAGAATCAAAAAGGACTCGCTTACCAAAGCGAAGAGACACGTTATTAGCTGCGATCATGTGAGTTGAAAAATGAGGCGCAAAGGTAAGGAAACCTCGCGACATGACCTTGCCCGGTCACTCTTTAACAATTTCGAATTCAACCCTACGGTTTAATTGCTTGTGCTCTTCGGTCTCTTCTTGCATTACAATCGGTTTCGAGCTACCATAGCCAGTAGCTATAATGTGTTCTTCCAGCACTTTGAATTGTTGAATCAAATAGGTTTTAATAGCATTTGCCCTGTCTTGCGAGAGCTTAAGATTCAAGTTCTCATTGCCCGCGGAATCAGTATGGCCAGAGATCTTAAGTTTCACCTTTGGATGATCAACAAGGAAGTTGCCGATTTTATTTAAATCTCCATACATCGGTGGCAGGATATCTGCTTTTCCGTTTTCGAATTCTACAGAACGAAAGGCAATTTTTGATTCTAGCGGCTGAGCGATTCGATTTATTTCAGTTTCACCATCTAAAAAAAACACTTCTTCAATTCTAAAAAAGTCATCTCCTTGTATCACTAACAAGTACTTTCGCTTGTTAATCAGATCAAAGCCGAAAGAGCCATCTGCTTGAATGTATTGAGGTGCCACTTCTACTGCAGAGTCAAGGTCGATGACGGATACAATTCCACCCAATGGTTTTCCATTCTGATCAATTAGAGAACCTTTTAAATGAGTTCTTGCCATAGGTTGCGCCTCCATAGGCACAGGAAAGGAATAAAGATCCAGGTTCTTTTTATCGTCCTCATTGGACCGTGCATAGTAAAGATCATGTGATTTAGAATCGATCGTAAAATAATATTCATCGCCACCTCCATTCACCAAAGGCCCGATGTTTTTGGGCTCAGTCCAGCCTTTCTTTTGCTGATAGCTTTTGTAAATATCAAAGCCGCCAAAATTCAATGGATGCCCGTTTGAACTAAAATAAAGCGTGTTATGACGGTGGTGAAAAAACGGACTGACTTCACTGTTGACGGTGTTTACAACCGGTCCTGCATTTTTGGCCTGCGTCCAGTTGCCCGTTTTATCTTTAACCGAGAAATAGATGTCAGACAGACCAAAACCGCCAGAACGATTCGAAGCAAAAAACAAAGTGTCGCCTCTATGTGAAAGAGATGGATGCGAATCCCAGCCGCTACTATTGATGGCAGGGCCAAGATTTTTCACATCTGTCCAGGTGCTATCTTTTCCGAGCTTTGCGAAATAGAGATCACAATTTCCCAATGATCCGGGCGCACCACAACGAGAGAAGTACAAAAATTTTCCATCAAGACTAAGACAAGCACTGCCTTCGTTATAGTTGGTGTTGATGGTTTTAAACTCTTCAGTATGTGCCCAATGCCCATCCACTTTTAGTGCATAAAAAAGATCTTCATTATAGTTCCGTGATTCATGAGGCTTTCTTTTTGAGGTAAAGAGGAGAACATAGTCAACATTTCCCATCGAGGGACCATAATCTTCCTTAGTTGAGTTGATGTCTTCCCCCATATTCACTAAGACAGAATGGGGCGGGCGCAGCGTGTCTATTTCTTTGCGATAGTCTACTAGCTTATAGTAGAAATCGAGGGGTACATAATTTTCTTTCTTTTCGGTTTCTACTGCGTCATATTTTTTGTAGAGCTGTGTAATGTCGATGCCTTGCTGGTGGTGTTTTAGCGCGAGCTTATAGAGCGACAGCGTTTCATTTTTTGGGCCA
>JAJTGQ010000007.1 GCA_021299455.1 Flammeovirgaceae bacterium
AAAGGGGAATCACTACGAAAAAAATCAACTAAAAACTCACCAGAAAAACAGTAGCTTTGAATCATCAAATCTTATGGCCTAAAGGGGTGGGTCAAACCATTCCCGGAATCAGTGGGTCAGACTTCCCGGAATAATCACTAAAGCTATGGCATTCAATAATTTGCAAGGTTTCCAGCCTAATAAATGTCCATTAAGCCGATATTGTCATAATAAGTTAACTTTTGTGTCAACTTATTTCAGGACGAGGCAAATTTTAGTAAAAAAAAGCCCCGCTTTTGGCGAGGCCTTTTAAACTGTTATGAGCCTATTCTTTTAGTTTCCGTTAGCGCCAACTGTTATAGTCTTTGAAACGCCATTTACTGTTATAGTGATGTCGTTATCACAAGCTCCTGAACCGTAGTCTACCGTGAATGTTTTATTCTCGGTTGTAAACACTTTAGTACCTTTCACCGCCATAAACACTTTATCACTGATCATACAAGCACGTGAATATTCTAAATCAGCGGTTATTTCCATGGTATAGGTCTTGTCATTCTTATTCTTACCGCTTGCTTTGCTACCTTTCAAAATCACCCATTTATCAGCCGCAGGGCTTGACGCACGCTGCCACTCACGGGTAAAAGATTGCTCCCTAGTAACGGTTCTTCCATCAGCGAAAGTCAGCTTACCTCCAACGATAGTGACAAGAAACCGCGGAAATGAATTCAGTGTGGCAACATTTGTTAGTGTATGAACTCCTTCCACTTTTACACCATTTTTGGTATAGTTATTAAACGTTGTCTTGATCGTTGACTCAGGCATAAATCTTGAGCCTGCATACTCAATTACGATTTTACCAGAACGAGTATTCCCACGTCCATCTTTGCAACCTGCATTTGCATCAAAATCAATGGTGATGGTACCTGCTGGCCGAGTGCCTAAAGTGTTGGTTCTGACAATTGTTATTGCTGCACACTTCAAACGATCATCTAAATTTGCCCAAGCAACAACAGGTGTTACCGGCCCGTTCCCTTCTGTTCTCCCATCTTCGCGCCCTCCGTTGAACTGCGTTACATCTACGTTACCTGTCGCAACTGAGGCCATGTCATTTGCATCATCTACTTCTGCATCTGAAAAAGACTCAGCACTCAAGCTTTCCCTGTCTGCTGCACTAAGTGTTTCGTCCGTTTTGTTACACGAGCCGAGAACCAATACAAAAGCGATCAACAGCGTTGAAAAGCTTTTTAGACCAACTAGATTTTTCATTGTTTCCATGAGGTTTTACTGTTTGTTTTGTTGCTTAGAGGTCTACTGATTCTAAAGGTTTAACGGGTAAAATAAAATCTATTAAAATGGCTCAATTCACTCAAAAAACCCTCAATTCTTACAGAGTGAGAAGACTTGCTTGTATGGGGCTATTGGTGGCCTTGGTAACCTCAAGCGGCTTTGCACAACTTAAAATCGCTAAGTTAAAGTATGGTGGTGGAGGTGACTGGTATGCTAATAAAACAGCCTTGCCCAACCTTATTCGGTTCTGCAACAGCGAGTTAGGAACGGCTATTGCCGATGAGGAAGATGTAGTAGAAGTGGGAGGAGTGGGCATCTTCAACTACGCCTATGTTTATATGACCGGCCATGGCAATGTGGTTTTTTCTACTGAAGAAGCCGGTAACCTTAGAAATTACCTGCTTGGAGGAGGATTCTTGCATATCGATGACAATTATGGGATGGATAAGTTCGTCCGCTTAGAACTGAAAAAGGTGTTTCCTGAGCTGGAACTGGTAGAAATTCCATTCAATCATGCCGTGTACCATCAAAAATTCAAGTTTCCCAACGGACTCCCAAAGATTCATGAACACGATGGTAAGCCAGCCCAAGGGTTTGGACTATTCTACCAGGGAAGATTAGTCGTTTTTTATTCGTATGAATGCGACCTCGGCAATGGCTGGGAAGATCAGCGCATCCACAACGACCCTGAAGAAAAGCGGCTACAGGCACTGAGAATGGGTGCAAACTTGATTTCGTATTGCTTCACGAATAATTAAAGGTACGAAGTTCGATCTACCAAGTACGATTTAAGATCTGCCGGTTAACTCGCCATTTTAATCCTATTCCGCAGACTGAACAAAAAATAAAAATCAAAAATTATTTTGCACTGTATAACTAAACTATTAGTTTTACAACGTAATTGATAGTTATGAAGGAATTAACCAAAGCGGAAGACCAAATCATGCAAATTTTATGGAAGCTTGAAAAAGCCTTTGTAAAGGACATTGTAGATCAACTGCCAAATCCGAAACCGGCCTACAACACCGTTTCAACCATCGTGCGCATTTTGGAAAAGAAAGGATTTGTGGGGTACACAGCATATGGAAAGACACATGAATATTTTCCACTCATAGCAAAAGACAAGTACACCCACTTCTATCTCAATAATATGGTAAAGGGATATTTCGGTGGTTCATTTCAAAGTCTGGTTTCCTTTTTTGCTGCGGAAAACAAAATGGATGTTCAAGACATCGATCAGTTGGTGAAACAATTACAAGAACTAAAAAAACAAAAGCCATGAATGCAATGATCAACTATCTGTTGGAAATAAACGTAGGATTACTTTTTTTCATGTTTGTTTACTGGGCAGTGCTGCGAAACGAAACTCAGTTTGCATTCAAGCGCACTTACTTGCTGTTTGCGTTGTTGGGTTCATTAATCTTTCCTCTCTTTCATTTCAATGTTACAGCCTCCGCACAAGTTATTCCATCCATTGGTCAATTGATTCCAACGTATTGGTTGCCCGAAATAGTTATTAACGGAAACGGTTCAGCATCCACCGCGAAAGTAAGTTCGAGTCTTTCCATTTGGACAGTTACAGAATGGGCTTACTTGACTGCCATACTATTTCTTATTGTTCTGTTTTTCTACCGTATTATTTCCATTGTTAAACTTTTTACCAACAGCCACACCTACCGCTGGCGAAATTACTTTGTTTCTGAAACAGACGAGGCAAAACCAATCTTCTCTTTCTTTCATTTTATTTTGATTGGACAAGCGAATCAACTGGACGAAAAAGAGAAGGAGGAAATTTTAATTCATGAATCTATTCACATAAAAAAATGGCATTCGTTGGATGTTCTATTGGTGAACATGGTAGGCATCGTGTGCTGGTTTAACCCTATTATTAGAATTTACAAAAAAGAACTTGTTCAACTTCATGAGTTCGAAGCCGATGCGCGCTCGGTGGCAAACAAAGATGTGGACACGTATTGTGGCCTCCTGGCGAAGGTCGCATTGCAGTCGGCTGATTTTCCGCTCGCCAATCATTTTAATAATTCATTAACACTTAAACGCATCAACATGATGAAAACCATGAAACACAAAATCCAAAACTGGAAAGTCGCTACGTTGGTGGCTTTGGTTCCAATGTTCTTCTTCTTTGTAGCTTGCCAAGAGCAAACTGCAAATAAAGCTGCAGTTACAGATAGCTCTTTGGGATCGACACCTGAATATAAAAGGGCTTTTACTGAATTAGACAGGCTTAGAAGCTCAAACCCAAAAAAATCCTATGTTTTAATCGTATCAGAGGGGCAACATGACCTTCAAGGAATGGAAAACCAATATTCGGCTGATCGACTTATTCGAATAAACAGCATTGCCGATAAGCGAGGTCAATTGTTTGCGATATTAGAACTAGATGAGCAGGAAAACAAGACAGCAGTGGGAGGTGGCGAAGATCTAATTTTTAGCGTGGTTGATGAAACCGCTACCCCAAAGGAGGGAATGACAGCCTTCTATCAATTCCTTGCAGAAAACCTTAAATATCCTCAAGAAGCACGTGATGCAAAAATACAGGGTAAAGTCTTTGTACAGTTTGTAATCCATACAGATGGCAGTCTACACGACTTCAAGGTAGTGAGGGGAATCGGACACGGCTGTGAGGAGGAATCAATTCGCGTAATTAAAGCAGGTCCAAAATGGAATCCCGGAAAACAAAAAGGAATAGCCGTGAAGCAAAGGTACACTCTACCAATCGCATTCAAATTGGGATAGTTCAAAGAGCTGCCGCCTCTGATGCCAAAAAAAAATATCGATTGCCAAAAAAAACCTCCGAAGAGTTGAACCTCTTCGGAGGTTTCCAAAATCATGGACAAGTCTTATTTACCCATCATTTCCTCCAACTTACTCTCTAACGCTGCCCCTCTCAAATTCTTCGCAATGATCTTTCCTGTCTTATCTAAAAGAATAGAAAAAGGAATGGCGTTGATGTTATAGTCTTTTGCGGCCTGGCATTCAAAGTACTTTAGGTCAGAAACGTGCGTCCAGTTCAGCCCATCTTCCGCGATCGCCTTGACCCAATCTTCTTTATTGCGATCTAGCGAAACACCATATACCTCAAAGCCTTTGCTCTTGAATCGATTGTAAGCCTTCACTACGTTGGGGTTTTCCCTCCGACAAGGGCCACACCATTTTGCCCAAAAGTCAATCAACACATATTTTCCCTGGAGCGAAGAAAGTTTTACAATCTGTCCGGCAGGGTTCGCCAACGTGATCTCAGGAGCTTGTTGACCGACCGCTGTGATCTTTATCTTCTCAGTCATCGCGCTTAGCTCTTTTGTAAATCGTGAGGTAGGCCAGTCTTTCTTAAATTTCTCAGTTGCCGTCAAAAACAGGTCTATATTTTTGTCTTTGTCAATTAAGTTGGGGTCTTGAAGTAAATTGAACAACGCCAGAGACGCTGGCTGTTGTCCTAAAAAGGCGGCCAACGACTTGGCATTTCTTTCGATGATTTTCATCGCGCTAGCCTGTAGTTCGGCAACCTTCGCATCGTTTTTTGCCGCTACCGCTTTTTCAAACTCTGCCTGGAGTGACATCATCTCTGCTCCGCCTTGCGATTCGCTCATCATCCGCTGCACGGTGTTAATCAACTCGTGATCAGGTGAGCCCTTAATCTCTACAAACCCTTGCTGATTGTTGCCATCTACATTGAGTTCTACATTACTTCGATTCAACATTACATTAACCGCTTGCCTTCCAAAAAAATTAATATTGTAAAAGCCGGGTTCGGTCAAGCGCAGTGTTTTAGCGAAAGAATAATCTTTTTTTAAGGTAATGGTATCACGTCTGCCAGAGCCATTCTGCATGATCTCCTGTATGGAAATGGCGCCTTGCTGGGGGAAACCCACTTTACCGGAAAGCACAATCGTCCATCCCGCATCGATAGCATCTGCCTTTTTCTCAGGGGCGCAGTTTGTTAGAATTAACGCGAATAGGAAGTTAAACACTATCATAGTTTTTGTTTTCATTTTTTTATCTCGATACTTTATTTATTGAGTTCTTGAACAATCAAATCCGTTGCCAGTTTTGGATCGGCTTTTCCTTTACTGCGTTTCATCACTTCACCCATAAACATAGTGACAATGGCTTTTTTTCCCTTTTTATATTCATCCACCTTTTGAGGAAATGCTGCAATAACATCTCTAACGATGGGTAGGATGGAATCCATACTACTGTCTTGTACTAAATTTAGTTCCTCGGCAATCAGCGCTGCTGACAGGCCAGGCCTTTCAATTAAAGCTGGAAACAATTTTTGAGCGGCTACAGCAAAACTTAACTTTCCATCGTCAATCAGTTGAATCACTTCTGCAACTTTGTTCGCCTCCAACGGAAACACTGCTATTTCCAAATTCGTTTCGTTCAGGTACGATTTTATTGGACCCATCAACCAATTGGAAGCCGCCTTATAGTTTTTAGTAAAGTTACAGATCAGCTCAAAATACGAAGCCATTTCTTTCGATTCCGTTAAAACATTAGCATCGTATGGCGGAAGGTGATAGTTTGTAATTAACTTTTGATACAACTCCTTGGGAAGAGTAGGCATAGAAGATTTAATGCGATTAAGCCATTCGTCTGCTATTTCCAGCGGGCTGACATCTGGATCAGGGAAATAGCGATAGTCATTTAGCTCTTCTTTTGTCCGCATGCTGTAGGTCTTTCCATCGGCAGCATTGAAGGTGCGCGTTTCTGAAATCACCACCTCACCTCGCTCCAGCAAAGCAGTCTGACGCTCTATCTCAAAATCAATTGCATGCTGCACGTTGCGAATTGAGTTCATGTTTTTAATCTCTACTTTTTTGCCCAACACGGTTGAATCCTTCAGCATCATCGACACGTTTGCATCGCAGCGGAGCGAACCCTCCTCCATATTTCCATCGCAAATTTCCAGATACCGTACTAGCTTTCGGATTTCTGCCATTAGGGCTCCTGCGTCTTCCGATGATTCAATCACAGGCTCTGTCACAATTTCTATCAAAGCAGTACCGGCTCGGTTAAAGTCGAGCAGCGTATCCGTTTCACCTTCCAAGTGAATTGACTTGCCTGCGTCTTCTTCCAAATGAATTCGATTTAAGACAATGTCTTTTTCAGTTCCGTCTTTTGTTGTGATCGTCACGAAACCACCCACACAAATAGGGGTGCGATCTTGCGTAAGCTGGTAGCCTTTTGGCAGATCTGGATAGAAATAATTCTTGCGATCGAAGATTTGAAATCTTGAAATTTGGGAATGACATGCCAAACCCATTTTAATGGCGTGCTCTACTGCTTTCTTGTTCAGTTTGGGCAAAGTACCGGGGTGCGCCAACGTAATTACACCCACGTTCGTATTAGGCGCACTGCCATATTCGGCTAAATCTGAATTGAAGATTTTGCTATTCGTTAATAGTTGAGCATGTACTTCTAGACCGATGACTACTTTGTATTTATTTGAAGTTGTCATCATTCATTACCTTGTATAAGCAGCAACAACAATTTCTGGAAGAAGTACTACACCAACCAAAGTAGTCTTATCGATATTTTCAATAGGGGAAATACTATCACCTAGCTTGAAAACAACAGGGATAACAAATTTGTTGTTCTTCTTTATTTGATACCAAACTTCGGGAGCCTTGCGAAGAACGCGGACTACCTCCTCTGAACATCCCCCGCTCACTCTGGCAGTTATTTTAGTGTTAGTCACCTTGCCCAGCGTGTCAGTCTCAAAATAAACCAGTACAGTACCTTGGTTACCAGCACGTCTTGCTGTAATTGGATACTTAATGTTTTCGCCAAAAAACGTATAGAAGGATTTCGCCATCAGGTGATCACTTTCTGATTCTAACCTCCTGATATAAAATAAAAAGCGATCCACGTCTGATAACGGGTACAAGACCTTTTCATACCCCTCCATTTCGGCTACCAGAACCTTTGTCGTATCAGCAACAACCTGAAAGAATCCAGCTGCGTTGGTATAGGTCACGCTTGAATCCAACCTAATCAAGACATTTCTTAGCGGTTGTTTTGTTTCCTTATCGCACACTCTTCCCACATATACATGCTGAGAAAACCCAAAGGTGGCGGCAAAGAAAAAAACAATAAACAAAGCTATTCTCATGTCGAGCTAGATCAATAATTTTGCTTTTTGCAGCACAAGTTCCAATCCACTACTATTCTTCCCCCCAGCCGTAGCAAAAAAGGGTTGCCCTCCCCCACCGCCATCAATTTCCTTGGCCAGTTCCTTCACCATATTGCCAGCGTGATACTTTTTAGTTGCCTCCAATTTTTCACCGATCATCACAGCAACCTGTGGCTTACCTTCAATGTCAGCAGCGAGTATCATCAACAGATCATCAAATTGATTGCGCAATGCATAGGCGATATTTTTTAAGGCATCCGCATTGGGCACACTCACTCGCTCCAACACCAGTGTACAACCATTGGATTTTACAGCTTTAGTGGCAAGTATATCTTTCAGTGTATTGGCTTGTTGCTGGTAAATGATTTCCAGCTTTTTTTCAAGGCCATGTTTTTCGTCTACCAGCGCTTGAATAGACGCAACGACATCTTTCGGGTTTTTAAGTTGTGCTTTGATTTGCCCCATCTCATTGTAAAAACCGTTCAGGTATCCAAATGCCCCATCTGCTGTAACTGCTTCAATCCTGCGAACACCTGCAGCGACCGAACTCTCGGAAACAATTTTTAGCAATCCGATATTGCCTGTAGCTTTCACATGAGTGCCTCCACAAAGCTCGACCGAGAATTTTGGGTCAAATGTGATCACCCTAACAAACTCACCATATTTCTCACCAAACAATGCCATCGCGCCCAGCGACTTTGCTTTTTCAATGGGCACATTTCGTTGTTCATTCAACTGAATGTTCTCTCTGATTTTTTCATTAACAATCGTTTCTACTTTCGAAACTTCTTCGCCAGTCATGGCAGCAAAATGAGAGAAATCGAAACGCAATATCTTGTCATTAACCAAAGAACCTTTTTGTTCAACGTGTTTACCCAGTACATTTCGCAAGGCAGCATGAAGTAAATGCGTGGCCGAGTGATTGGCCATGGAAAGTCTGCGCTGATGAACATTTATTTTGGCTTGAACTACTCCTTCTAAATTGGCAGGAAGTTTCTCCACCCAGTGAACGATCAAATCATTCTCTTTCTTGGTATCAACGACCGTAATTTTTTCCTGCCCTATTTCAAGTACACCTGTATCACCCACCTGACCTCCACTTTCTGCATAGAATGGAGTTTTATCCAGCACCAACTGAAATAGCTCTTTGTTCTTTTGTTTTACTTTTCGGTAACGCAAAATTTTTGACGTAGAGGTCAATTCATCGTATCCAATGAATTCTGGTTTCTCTGCATGACCGGCAGGCAGGTCGCCTCCATCAACAACCACCCAGTCTCCTGTTTCTTTTGCGGCATCTGCTTTGGAGCGGGATTTTTGTTTGGACATTTCTTCTTTAAAACCTTTTTCGTCTACAATGTGGTTTCCATCAATATAAACCTCAGCTCCTTTCTCTTTAGCAATTAGGCAAATTAGATCGAAAGGAAATCCAAATGTATCGTATAATAAAAAAGCAGTCTTTCCATCAACGTCATATTGGGAAATGAAGTAATACCTTAATTCATCAACAACTGTTTCGTAATCCCCTTGGACACTATCATTAATTATTTTGTTTGCAGATTCAAATTGAGTTCCTGAAATAGATTCAGATTGAAATAGACTACGAACAACAGCACTCAACTTTACATTTCCCTTTGGTGTTTTGTCTTTATCTAATTCAAAGTAAAAATTCCTAACAAGTTGAAATCCCGGATCGATTCTCTCGTGGAGTATTTGAAGACCCTTTTCTAAAGTCCTCAAAAAAGAAATCTCTTCTTCATGCACCACTTTGCTTACATAATCGAGTTGTTGATGTAGTTCGGGAAAAACATCTTTCAACTGAATTGCTAACAATGGCACTAAGCGATGGATGAATGGCTCCTTGAAATTCAAATAAGAAAATCCATAACGCACCGCTCTCCTTAAAATTCTTCTAATTACATAACCGGCACCGGTGTTACTCGGTAATTGCCCATCTGAAATAGCAAAGGAGACAGCCCGAATATGATCGGCCATTACCCGAACTGCAATGTCTTTCTTCGTATCAGTCCCATATTTGTAAGACTCTGGCTTAACATTATTGCAAATAAAATCCATTAACGGCCGGAAGACGTCCGTATCATAATTGGAAGTCTTGGCTTGTATGGCCATGCACAACCGTTCGAAGCCCATTCCGGTATCTACATGTTTATCCGGCAGTGGCACCAGTGCGCCAGAAGCCAATCGATTAAATTGGATAAAGACCAAATTCCAAATCTCTACAACCTGCGGATGATCGCTGTTGACTAGATCTCGACCCGCTTTCTTCATTCTTTCTTCTTCTGAACGCAGGTCAATATGAATCTCTGAGCACGGGCCGCATGGACCGCTTTCGCCCATCTCCCAAAAATTGTCCTTTTTATTACCGTGAAGAATTAGATCTTCTTGTACAAAACTGCGCCAAAGGTCTTTAGCCTCTTCATCCACCGGAAGGTTGTCACCTTTATCACCGCCAAAGACAGTTACATATAATCTATCTTTTGGCAGTCCATAGACCTCGGTCAATAACTCCCAAGCCCAACTTATTGCCTCCTTTTTAAAATAATCACCAAAACTCCAGTTGCCAAGCATTTCGAACATGGTATGGTGGTAGGTATCCAGCCCCACATCTTCCAGGTCATTGTGTTTTCCGCTTACCCTAAGGCACTTTTGTGTGTCGGCTACACGTCTGTTAGTCGAAATTGAATTGCCCAAAAAGTAGTCCTTGAACTGCACCATGCCCGAGTTGGTAAACAGCAGCGAAGGGTCATTTTTAAGCACTAAAGGTGCAGAAGGGACGATTTTATGGCCTTTACTTTCAAAGAAATCGAGGAATTTTTGGCGGACGATGGCCGATGTCATATGCATTTGGTCGAATTAAACTTTTGATAAAGAGGACATTTTTCCTACTTTTATGAGTTCACAGTCTTACAAAAGCACAAAATTAACCCATTAGGGTCATTATAAAAGGAATTGAATAAAAGTTGGCAATGGCAGAAACAAAATTCAGGTACAATCCAAAAACACTGCGCTACGAAAGGGTAATCCCTTCGATCGTGAGCATCGCGTTTAGAGGATTTGGCTATTTGATCTTTGGCTGCCTCTTTTTTGTGGGTTTAGTGATGCTTCAAAATTTTGTGATTGAAACCCCGCTCGAAAAATCGTTGCGCGCTGAAAATGAGGCTCTTCATCTTCATAAGAAAGTTTTGATGGCGAGTTTGCAAGAATCTAATGTGGGGATTCAAGCTCTTCGTAAAGAGGAGCAGCAGCTTCATGAAAGACTTTTTGAAACCAAGGTTGTAACTGAAAACGAAACAGACGTCTATAAAAAAGATGAGATATTAACCGCTGAACTTACCCTTTTTGCCGAATGGGAAAAATCGGTTCGTAACAACTTCACTTCTGTTTTTAAAAAGGCGCAATTGAGAGATCAGTCATGGGCTCAACAGATTCATATCGACAAAACGAAGTTGAACAAATTAAAGCACCTACCCAGTATTTCGCCTATTCCTGAAATTGAAGCAGACAAGTTGGTATCTGGTTTTGGTAAACGAATAAATCCTTTCCATAAGGGAATATATCAGCATGATGGAATTGATTTCGCTATGCCTGCCGGAACGACTGTTGTCGCTACTGCCCCCGGCACAATTTTACGGGCTAACACCAGCAACCAGGTAGCGGGTTTTGGCAACTATGTTGAAATAGATCATGGAAATGGAATTATCACGCGGTATGCTCATTTGGCAGACCTTAATGTAAGATACGGTCAATCGGTAGCCAAAGGGCAGAAAATTGGCACCGTTGGATCGAGTGGCGGCTCGATTGCACCCCACCTTCACTATGAGGTGATACGCGGTGGTGTTAACGTGAACCCTGTTCACTACGTGGTGGGTACTTACTCCAGCACATTTTATAATAACCTTGTGCAGGCAAGTGAAAAAAGAAATCAGTCACTGGATTAATGACGAAGGTTAAGTATACATATAATCCAGTTACCTGCAAATACGATCCAATTCTCGTTACACCAAGGACATTTGGCAGGGCCACGTTTCGCTTTTTAGCCGTTTCACTTTTTATCGGTTTAGCTGGTAGCATCTATTTCCATTTCCAATATCCATACCTTGACGAGACCCTACAAGCACAGGAGAATGCATACCTAAAGTCGGAATGGCGCTTGCTCGGAAAGCGTCTGGACAATAGTTCTCAACAGTTGAGTTCCTTGGAAAAAAACGATGACCAAAATTTCCGTGTGATACTTGATCTGGATCCTTTGTCACCGTCCCAACGCGAAGCCGGTGTCGGTGGTCGTCCAAAAGAGAGCGAAACGATTTCTTATCCGTTAATCAAATTAGCGTATGATAAGGCGGCAAAAATCAAAAATCGGCTAGATATACAGCGCCAGTCTATTGATCAGCTAAAAACAGAACTTGGGAAAAAAGAGCGTATGTGGGCATCGCGGCCGGCCATTCAGCCAATTAATAACAAAGATTTAAAACAACTTCACACCATTTTTGGTATGCGGATGCATCCGATTCTAGGGTATGTTCGCCCTCACAACGGACTTGATTTTACGGCACCACATGGATCACCGGTGTACGCAACCGGTGACGCAGTGGTGATGTACACCGGATTCTCAACCTATGGAAATGTTATTTATTTAGATCATGGCTTTGGTTTTGAAACCAGATACGCCCATTTGACACGCTATATAGTGGAACCCGGGCAAGTCATTAAAAGAGGCCAGATCATCGGATACGTAGGTAATACCGGTTTATCAGCAGCACCTCATCTTCATTATGAAGTGCATTATAAGAATGTGGCCATTAACCCGATCAATTTCTTTCAGCGCGACCTCAGCAACAAGGAATATGAAAAATTGATTGAGTTGGGTAGTAAGTCAACTACGTCACTCGATTAAGAGAATTCCTAAATCTAACTATGTCTTTTTATCGCCAGCAATGGTATTGTACCTAAATAGGCCAAAGTCCGTGTGACGCTTTTTGCAAATAGCTTTTCTTCCAAACTTAACTTGTGGGTAAAGGTAGTCAGTAGGTCAGCTTTTGTTTGCTTGATGTATTGATCAATCGCTTTTGGAATATCATCATCCAGGATAAGCTTAAAATCGAGCTTGTCGTAATGCGTTTTTTTAATAATCGCCTCTAAAGAAATTTTTGCGGCTTCCACCTTTTTGTCCATCGAGGGCACCACGTGTATCATATGTACGGCCGATCCATAAATACGAGCAAATTCAACGACAATATCTAACTCCTTTTGTGTGTCTTTCAAATCAGTGGCATACACAATGTGCTGTAAATTTTTGTATTGCGCAAACTCAGGTATTGCCAGCACCGGACATGGGCAATCGTCAATGACCGACACGGTGGTGCCGCCTAATCTCGCCTTCTTTAAGGCAGATGCTCCCCGCGAGCCCATCACCACGATATTCGTTTTGTTTTTTTCTGTAAAGCGCTTCACCATCTCAGCAACGGTGTGCGAGCGAATCGCTTTAAATTCAATTTGATAATCGCCCTTGACTGTACTTCGCAACTCTTCTATTAAGTTCCGCCCCTCCTCCTCGGTAATCTGGATGAGCGATTTTTCGATTTGTTTCATCTTAAGGTTTGCCTTTGGAACGCCCTCAAATCGCACAATATTCAATATTGTGAATTCCGCCTTCACAGGTGCTGCCATACGAAGCGCATAGGAAATAGCCACTTTGGACAAAGGAGAGAAATCAGTAAGAAGGACAATTTTGGGTACTGCCATACGATTAGGTTATAATCAAAAATAAACCATTCATCGCCATTAAAAAAGCGATTAAGAATGTAAATTTCCAATTCAAATCAATAACAAACCGATGTCAAAAAAATCACTTCTATTATTTTGCCTTGCCCTCCTTGCTTTACTTGGACAGGCACAAGTCAATTCAACGCTTATTCGATCTCACATCAAAATTCTTTCAAGCGATTCCCTGGAAGGTCGTGGCACTGGAACAGCTGGAGAAAAACTGGCAATTGCCTACATCCAATCGCAATGGAATAAGATCGGGCTATTGCCAAAAGGCGATGGAAAGTTATTTACCCAAAAATTCACTTTCAAAGGCGGAATTCATGGAACCGGTGAAGAGGGAACAGCTTACAATCTGGTTGGATTCATTGATAACCAAGCCGCCAACACAATTGTAATTGGTGCACACTTCGATCACCTCGGCTTGGGAAATCAAGGCAGCTCGTTGGATGCGAATCCGCAAAACAAAATACACAATGGCGCAGATGACAATGCATCAGGTGTTGCTGGTGTGATCGAATTGGCGCGGTACTTCCAAATGAATAAAATCAAAGAGTCAACCAATTTTCTGTTCATCTGCTTCAGTGGCGAAGAACTAGGGCTCTACGGATCTAAGTACTTCACTGAGAATCCGACAATTGATTTGACAAAGGTGAGCTACATGATCAATATGGATATGATTGGGCGACTGGATCCACAATCAAAAAGCCTGGCTGTTAGTGGAACCGGAACCAGCGCAGCCTGGGAACCCCTTCTTAAAAAATTATCGTCTGAAAAACTGATGATTAAAACCGACTCAGCCGGAGTAGGCCCGTCAGACCATACTTCCTTCTATCTCAAAAATATCCCAGTGCTACATTTTTTTACAGGCTCCCATAGCGACTACCACAAACCATCGGATGACGCAGAAAAAATAAATTTTGAGGGCGAAAAAGAAATCCTTGAATTAATTATTCGCTTGGTTGAAAATCTTGACAAGCAACCAAAGCTTACTTTCCTCGCTACCAAAAATAAGTCGATGGGGTCGGCTCGTGCTTTTAAAGTTACCATGGGCGTGATGCCCAGTTACACTTCTAGCGAGGAGGGATTGAAGGTAGATGGCGTGACCGAAGGAAAGCCTGCTCAAAAAGCCGGAATTGTGGCTGGTGATGTGATCGTTCAGATTGGATCTTATCAAATAAAAGATATGCAGGGTTACATGGATGCATTAGGTAAGTTTGAAAAAGGACAAGTAGTCCCTGTGAAACTGAAAAGAGAAAAGGAAATTATTACACTCAACGTTACCTTTTAACGAGATCAAACACGCGTAAATTGGGTGTATTTCAAATTATCGCAGTTATTTTCTTCATTGCCCTCACCCATTTGAATTCTTCCATTCCTTATAGCTTGTAAGTCCCTCTCCCGAGGGAGAGGGGATGATGAACTGCGTGAACGTAGGACCTCAATGGGGTGAGGGTAGAAAAGGCGCGTCAATTTGAAATACACCCCGTAAATTTGGAAGTTTGATAATCATTTTTAAAATCCATTTCTGACTCTATTTTTGCAGAAGAAAACAATCAATACAATTTGACATGGGACGCGTATTTGAAAAAAGAAAACATACCATGTTCGCTCGTTTTGACCGGATGGCCAAAGCGTTTACGCGAATAGGAAAAGATATTGCCATGGCCGTGAAAGCCAATGGCCCCAACCCAGATAACAATCCCAAGCTTCGAATGGCGATTCGAAATGCAAAGGGTGCGAATATGCCGAAAGATCGGGTTGATGCAGCTATTAAACGTGCATCATCGAAAGAAGAGAAAGATTTTCAAGAAATCGTGTATGAAGGCTACGCCCCACACGGAGTACCTGTGTTGGTAGAATGTGCTACTGACAACCCGACCCGAACCGTGGCAAATATCCGGTTGCAGTTTTCCAAAAATCATGGCACCATGGGCAATTCCGGATCTGTCTCATTTATGTTTGAACGCAAGGGAGTATTTAAATTCGAACCATCTAAATTAAACTTAGATGAACTAGAATTAGACTTGATCGATGCTGGTGCGGAAGATATTCAACGGGACACGGAAGAGACTGTCATCTACACCAAATTCACTGAGTTTGGCCATATGTCTAAATTCCTGGAATCTAAGAAGCTGGAGGCGAAAAGCTCTGAACTCAATTACATTCCCAACAGCACGAAAGAACTAACGGAGGCTGAGCAAGATGAGGTACTCAAGTGCATCGAAGCACTGGAAGCAGATGATGACGTGCAGAACGTTTATCATAATCTCGCTTAATAGACCAGTCGGAGAAGGTTTAATTTTTCTTCTTAGAAAAAACTTCCAATTGACTTCCCTAGTGAGGTTGTTGTCTACCATACGATTATTGTATTGCTGTATAAGGGATCTCAACCTTGCTTGCATCTCAGAAACCGTATCCGGTGGTACGTTCATTTCATTATTCTTTAGAAATGGATCCGCTTTAAAATCAAAGAGCGCGATTGAATTCTGTCCATCAAATTGAAGAAGATAGTTCCCTTGAAAAAACTGGTAGGTATTGTTTAGATAATTGAAGGCAAAAGGGCGGTCCTTGGAGCTAAATACATTGCGCCCAAACGCAACGTAGGGCTGATCGTAGCCTAAGTAGCCTAAGATGGAAGGCAAAATATCAACCTGCTGAACTAACTCATCCTTCATACCAACAACTTCCCGACCCGGTTCATAAAAAATAAGGGGAATTGAAAAATAACCCCATGCTGTATTGTATTGCGGATATTGAATTTCGGCAGATGCATGGTCAGCAGTGATCACAAAAAGTGTATTCTTAAACCAATCCGTCTTAGACGCTGTTTGAAAAAAACGCTTGAGCGCCCAATCCGTATATTCAATTGTTTTATAAATCGGGAGTGAGCCACCTTTAAATTTGCTTTGATATTCTTCAGGGAGCTGGTATGGATGGTGAGAAGAAACCGTAAACAGCGTGGTATAGAAAGGCTGCTTGAACCCGCTCATCTTTTTAGAGAAGTATTGTAAAAACTTTTCATCCCAAATTCCCCATATTCCATCATAGTCATCGTCATTTCCATATTCATCTTTCCCAAAATAGTCGGCAAAACCACTTTGGTTGGCAAATGCATCGAAGCCCATTGATCCGTTAGGAGCTCCATGAAAAAAGGCGGTGTAATATCCTTTTTCCTTTAACAGAATCGGGAGGCTATTCAGCTTGTTCCCCGAAAAATGTGAGAGTACATAGGGCACTTCAATGGATGGAACAGAGCATATTACCGAAGGCATTGCATCAATCGACTTGCGACCATTTGCCATTGAATACTTGAATGATCGGCTATGTGAAATAAGTGAATCTAAAAAAGGCGTGTACCCTTTATAGACCTCTTTTCCCCACGACTGATTATAGGCACCAATAAACTCCTTCGAAAAACTTTCTAAAATAATTACGACTACATTTTTATTTTGAAACCGAGACGAATCGGTTGGTGTCTTGAGGGGATTAAAATACTTTTCCAGCTCTTGCTGCGAATCGTAATAGTAAACCTTCTTAATAACGTTTGCCTTTGCCGTGCGCATCAGTGCAAAAGGGGTATTCAAAACCAAATTGACATCGCTTGGCTCTTTGGCATAGGCCGCTGCGTTGCTTAGCGTTATCGGACGCGTACTCTCTCGAAAACCACCTCGCGCTCCGCCAATAAAAAGCCCGACCGTCACCAACATGGCCAATGTATTGACTACATAAAACAACCACGGTTTTTTGATTTGCGGACCCTCGAAGCGTATTTTGTTGTATCCCCACACCAACAAAGCGACTAACAATAGAAAAAAGAAAAAAGCATACCAGTAGTCAAACAAAAAACGAAAAAATAACTTCCCTAAATTCGTTTCATTCTCGAATTGACTAAAAACACTGAGTGTAGTTCTTCGAAGAGTGAACCGGTAATAAATGATGTCGGCAGAGTTTGCCGCAAACGCAATCGTATTACAAACAATGAAGACCCACTTAAGTACAAGCTTATACCACCCAGAAAATCGAAAAGTAAAGGGAACGATCATCAACAAGATGAACAACGAGTTGGAATAGAGCGTGGCGGATAGATCGAACCGCAATCCACCCGCTGCGATAACGAAGAATCGATTGGGCTCCATGCCCTGAAAAAACGCCCTGTTAAAGAGAAAAAATCCTACCCTGCTCAACGAATAGAGTATCATGACCAACAATAGACTGAGGATTAATGCTACGTAGATGTTGTTACGAACCTTGAAGCGCAAAAATTGACCGTCTGCCATGAATTGCAAGATGAGTGTAAAAGCACAAAAATACTGCACCAGGGCGAAAAAAGGCCCCATGATTTCAGTAATTGTCTTAGTTTTGTTAACTGAGAAATAGTGAAAAATGGTCATAAGTAGGACATTGCCGCGAGTCTTGTCAAGCAATGCACCTTGGCGATGTCCACCGTTATGCCTAATGGTGAAAATCGATAAAGCTCTCTAAAATCATTCGTCCACCTCCGCCCCTGCCCCCCCTCTTGTCCGTAGAGCGCCAGGAGTTTTCAATATCTGCATTTGATTTCACCACGCTAGGGTTTCTGCAGCGCTTCTTTGAACGTAAGCTTTGTCACACCCAATCCAATAAGAAGTCCCAGTGCAGCAAATCCAACCACAACAAAGAACAAGTTGTCTTGAAATACCTGTGCATTCAAATTGAAAATCCTGCCCGACCAGTACCCAACGGTGCTCACCAATGTTGCCCAGATGAGCCCGGTGATTGTGCTGTAAACCAAGAATCGTTTGGGTGGTAGACCACTCATGCCAATCATTAGGGGAATTACAATTCGAAAGCCATACAAAAAGCGATAGCTGAATAGAATCTGATACCGATTTCGCTCAAAGAAATTTGTAAGAGGTAACATCTTGGCTTGCAGCTTCGGGCGGGTAGACAAAAACAATTTTCCGTTGAGTCGACCAATCAGATAATAGAGCCAGTCACTAACAAAAGAGCCACCGAACGCGGCCAACACTGTTGCTGGGAACAAGAAAACTCCTCTGTGAATGAGTGACGACACGATTAGTATAGCCGTTTCTCCCTCGAAGAAAGTGCCAACTGAGAGCGCCAAGTAACCATATTGATCTAAAAACTCTTCCAACTGTTTGTTCGCTCTGCGAGTAAAATTGTATTAAGCCAAAATTAATTCTGTAAAAATCGAACTGATTTGGTGAATTATCGTTTTTAATTCCATTAATTTTGTGAAAACTTTTTTGAATGGCATTTACGTAACTAACTCTCACCACAAGAATTGGAAAATTTAGTCACCATTTACGCGAACTCGGGCAATTCTGCCCTACTGCACTTTGCCGAACCGGCATCGACCACGCTTCTCGCCACTGCCTGTACTGTGACCAGGCGACCGCATAGACGGATTAGGATCTGATACTACCATCTTTTTAAAGACAGATGTAGGTCAAGCCTCCAGGAGGTTTTGACATGGTGCGCAAGCACCCGCTTAATCTTTTTTTCATTTAACGTTTTAAATCAAATTGGAAAATATCATTGTCCGTGCAGCTACGGCTGCAGACATTCATTATGCGGAAACCATTACCAACGAGATGGCCGAATCAGCTAAGGCTCGTGGAACCGGAATTGCCAAACGCTCGCCCGACTACATCAAGCAAAAGATGGAGGAAGGCAAAGCAGTTATTGCATTAATGCCTGATGGAAGTTGGGTAGGTTTTTGTTACATTGAATCGTGGGAGCACGAAAAATTTGTTGCCAATAGTGGGTTGATTGTTTCTCCTCCGTTCCGCAAAAGTGGAGTTGCCACTGAAATCAAACGCAAAGTCTTTGAACTCTCGAGGGAAAAATATCCGGATGCGAAAATCTTTGGATTGACGACCGGATTGGCGGTAATGAAAATCAATTCAGATTTGGGTTACGAACCGGTAACTTACAATCAGTTGACCAATGATGAGCAGTTTTGGAAAGGATGCCAGAGTTGTGTGAACTATGAAATATTGATGAGTAAAAATCGTCAAAATTGTATGTGCACCGCGATGCTCTACGACCCGGTTGAAAAAGCAAAAGAACTGGAATTGAAAAAGCACCACGAAGCTAGAGCAGAAAACTTTTGGGGCAGAGATCTTCGCAACGACAACAAGGTGTTTGACCGATGGGTTCGCTTCAAACAATTTGTGTTGTTGAAAGGCTGGAAGAAAAAAGAAGACGATGGTGCCGTTAAGAAAAATTCATTTTTAAGCTTTTTATTCTTTTGGTAATGAAAAAAGTTCTTTTGGCCTTTAGTGGTGGTCTAGATACCTCCTACTGCGCAAAGTATTTGTCGGAAGACCTGGGCTATGAAGTCCATTCCATTACGGTGAATACCGGTGGATTTGATTTGGCCGAAGTTCAGTCTATCGAAATACGTGCTAAAAGTTTAGGGATGGCATCGCACAAAACGGTGGATGCAACCAAATCTTATTATGAAAAAGTAATTCGGTATTTGATTTTTGGCAACGTACTGAAAAATGCAACTTATCCACTGAGTGTAAGCGCTGAAAGAATGTCGCAAGCCTTGGCGGTAGCAAATTACGCCAAAGAAATAAAAGCTGACGCTGTGGCTCATGGTAGCACAGGTGCTGGCAACGATCAAGTGCGGTTCGATATGGTTTTTCAAATCTTAATGCCCGGGTTGGAAATCATTACCCCTATTCGCGACAAGCAATTGAGCCGCGAAGAAGAAATCGAATACCTGAAAAAGAAAGGTGTTTCTTTCAATTTTGAAAAAGCCAAGTACTCCATCAACAAAGGTATCTGGGGAACAAGCGTGGGCGGTAAAGAAACGCTGAACTCGATGGGGCAATTACCCGAAGAGGCATGGCCGACACAAGTTACCAAACAAGGAAATGAAGAAGTAAAAATTGGTTTTGAAAAAGGTGAATTGGTTTCCATCAATGGTAAAATGTTTTCCCATCCGACAGAGGCGATCCATTTTCTTCAGTCCATTGCTGGTCCTTACGGGATTGGTAGAGATATTCATGTAGGAGATACCATCATTGGTATCAAAGGCCGTGTTGGTTTTGAAGCAGCAGCTCCCCTCCTGATCATCAAAGCACATCATGCTTTGGAGAAGCATGTACTTACGAAATGGCAGTTGAGCTGGAAGGACCAGCTGGCACAATTTTACGGCAATTGGCTGCATGAAGGACAATACCTGGACCCAGTCATGCGAAATATGGAAGCGTTCCTAACTAGTTCACAAGAAAACGTAACAGGCGAGGTGTCAATCTCAATCTACCCATACCGCTATCAAGTCAATGGCATTGAATCACCTTTTGATTTGATGTCTTCGAAATTTGGCAAATATGGAGAAATGAATTTGGGTTGGACGGGGGATGATGTGAAAGGCTTTACGAAGATATTTGGAAACCAAGTAGCGATTCATTATCAAGTTACCGGTTCCCAGTTGCAGGTTACCGGTAATCACCTGCCTGCCGGCAAGGCAGGAAAACCGGAAACAGGAAACAAGTTATGAGCGCACAAATCAAAGCTGGCATTATTGGTGGCGCAGGATACACAGGCGGTGAAACAGTGCGTCTATTATTGAATCATCCTGAGGTGGAATTGATTTTTGTGCAGAGCAGAAGTCAGGCGG
Organism: Flammeovirgaceae bacterium; assembly: GCA_021299455.1. GTDB lineage: Bacteria > Bacteroidota > Bacteroidia > Cytophagales > Cyclobacteriaceae > ELB16-189. Next base: position 20,841 of record JAJTGQ010000007.1, read on the forward strand.
GCAAGCCAGTTACTACCGTTCATCATGATCTTGTTGGAGAAACTGGGCTTCGCTTTTCTGAAGGTTTTAGTCTACCCGTTGATGTCTTATTCCTTTGTTTAAGTCACGGTGAAAGTAAAAAACTGTTAAATGAATCTCATTTTCCTGTTAATACGCGCATTATTGATTTGGGCAATGATTTCCGCTTAGGTGAACAGGTGAACGGCAGAGAATTCATCTACGGGCTTCCTGAATTCCAGCGAGAAAAGATTAAGCAAGCAAAAAACATTGCCAACCCAGGCTGTTTTGCAACTACCATACAATTGGGATTATTGCCATTAGCAAAAGCAGGCCTGCTCACAGAAGTTCATACAACCGGAATTACCGGATCTACCGGTGCTGGTCAAAAATTGCAAGACAGCACGCACTTCACTTGGCGAGCAAATAACATATCTGCCTACAAAACGTTGACACACCAGCACCTTGGAGAAATCAATCAAACCATAAAATCACTGCAGCCGGAATATTCAAGCAGCATCAACTTCGTGCCGTGGCGTGGTGACTTTACCAGAGGCATCTTTGTGTCATCTGTGTTGGATTGCAACTTGAGCTTAGAAGAAGCAACTCAATTGTTTAAAGAGTACTACAAGTCAAATCCGTTTACTCATGTAGCTGGCGAGATGATTGATATCAAACAAGTGGTAAACACAAACAAGTGCTTACTCTATTTGGAAAAGGCAGGCAGCAAGCTTGTCATCCACTCAGTCACCGATAACTTGTTGAAGGGCGCAAGCGGGCAAGCCGTGCAGAATATGAATTTGATGTTTGGTCTTGATGAAACTGTGGGGTTAAAATTAAAGGGGAGTGTTTTTTAAAGTTCCCGGTTCCAGGTTTCCAGTTACTGGTAACAATTAAACACCAAAAAATAAGTTAACGATGAAATTATTTGACGTCTACCCACTCTTCCCAATCGAGCCAGTAAAAGCACAAGGTTCGTGGCTGTGGGACAAAGAAGGAAATAAATATTTGGACTTGTATGGTGGTCATGCGGTGATCTCAATTGGTCATAACCATCCACACTTTGTCGAAGCACTCAAATCACAATTGGATAAAATCAGTTTTTATTCTAACAGTATCAAGAACGAATTGCAGGAAAAGCTAGCAGAGAAACTTGGTCAACTTTCAGGTTACCCCAATCACCAACTGTTTCTTTGCAACTCTGGTGCTGAAGCTAACGAAAATGCGCTGAAGCTCGCTTCGTTTGTCAATGGCCGTAAAAAAGTAATCGCGTTTAAAAAAGCATTTCACGGTCGAACGTCTGGTGCTGTAGCAGCCACTGACAATCCAAAGATTGTGGCACCCTTCAATGCCAACCACGAAATTGTCTTTCTTCCATTGAATGACGAGGCTGCGTTTCTGAATGCCATTAGTAAAGACATCGCAGCAGTTATCATCGAAGGAATCCAAGGTGTGGGCGGCATTCATCTTCCCACTCGTGCATTTCTACAACTCCTCTCCAAAAAATGCGAAGAGGTCGGGGCATTGCTGATTTTAGACGAGGTACAATCCGGCTACGGGCGAACAGGTAAATTTTTTGCACATCAGTTCGCTGGCATTGAAGCAGACTTAATCACCATCGCAAAAGGAATGGGTAATGGTTTCCCGGTGGGTGGTGTACTTATTCATCCGGACATCAAACCATGGAGTGGAATGCTCGGAACCACATTCGGAGGAAATTACCTGGCTTGTGCAGCCTCGTTGGCGGTCTTAGACGTAATTGAAAAAGAAAACCTGATGCAGCATGCGGGCGAACTGGGCAGCTACTGGATGCAGGAACTCAAAAAATTCTCACCCATTTTAGAAGTACGTGGGCAAGGGTTGATGATTGGTTTTGATTTACCTGAATCACTCGCATCACTGCGTAAAGACTTACTCTTCAAACACCATATCTTTACAGGCGAAGCTAAACCAAACACGGTGCGCTTATTGCCGTCTTTGGCTTTGTCAAAAAATGATGCTGATTTATTTTTAGAAGCATTGGCAAAGGAACTTAAACAAGTCGCAGCGCTATGAAAAAATTCATTTCATGTGAGGATGCCTCCGATTTCCAACTACTCATAGCGAAGGCATTGGAGTACAAAAGCAATCCGTTCAAGGATGTTACTCTCGGCAAGGGAAAGCGAATGGGTCTACTTTTTTTGAATCCAAGTATGCGTACTCGATTGAGCACAGAGATTGCCGCCAAAAATCTCGGTATGGACGTAATTGTCTTTAACGTGGGGCAGGATGGCTGGGCTTTGGAGTTTGAAGACGAGGCTATCATGAGTGGCACTACGGTAGAGCATGTGAAAGATGCGGCTCCCATTCTCGGAAAGTACTTTGATGTATTGGGGATTCGAACTTTCCCCTCCTTAAAGAATAAAGAAGATGACTACAGTGAATTGTACATCAACCAATTTGTGAAGTATTCAGGCGTTCCTGTTGTCAGCTTAGAGAGCGCTACACTTCATCCGTTACAAAGTCTAACCGATCTCATCACCATTCAGGAGGTGTTCGAAGAAAAAAGCCATGCCTTCAGGCCCGCCTCCCGTAGCCTTGCGGAGGGAAGGCAGCCAGAAAAGCCAAAAATAGTATTGACCTGGGCTCCCCATGTGAAAGCATTACCCCAATGTGTGGCCAATAGTTTTTCACAGTGGATCAACGCGTGGGGTGGTGCCGAATTTGTCATCACACATCCTGAGGACTACGAACTTGACACAAGATTTACAAAAGGAGCCAAGATTACACATGATCAAGATGATGCACTGAAGAATGCGGATTTTGTATACGTTAAGAACTGGAGTACATTCTCTGATTACGGAAAAATCTATTGTAATGATCCTGACTGGATGCTTACAAGTGAAAAATTGGCATCAACTAACAATGCAAAAATAATGCATTGCCTGCCTGTTAGACGAAATGTGGAGTTAAGCGATGAAGTGCTGGATAGCGCAGCAAGTTTGGTAACACAACAAGCAGGCAATCGGGTTTGGGCTGCACAGGCGGTGCTAGTTGAGATATTATTGGGGCTTGGGCATTAGAATTTAGGGGTTGGGAATTAGAGTTGATGGCTGAAATTTTTAGGATGCAGTAATTTATAGTAAATTTGATTCATGAGTACTAAAGAAAAAGAAATCCGCTACCGTGAAGCTGTGCGCTACATGGCAAACGCAATCGATATTTTAAAAACCAAAGCCCGCAAAAAGGATCGATATTATGAAGATGAAAAATACGTGCGCATGGCCTGTGGCACCGCTTACAATGGAGTTTTACTAGCACTCGATTCCTATTTAGAAATCAAAGGCAAGCCAATTCAAAAAAAAAGAGGCTCACAAGTCAGTGTAAAAGATTATCAAAAATCTTTAGCAGGGATTGATAAAAAAGTCTTGAATGAATTTACTACAGTTTACCGTATCCTTCATATTGAGGGATATTATAACGGAGAAAATAACCACAGCGTAATCAAAAGCGGGATGGATTCTGCCTCCCAGATAATCAATAAAATCCGACCACAAGGGGTTGAGGCTTTTAGTTTAAATTAATCCAGCTTAACCTTCACCTTTTTTGCAAATACTCGTTCACAGGGGTTGAAGCATCCTTAGTAGTAAATGCCCGCCTCGCAACTACAATTCAGATGAATAAACTTTACATTATAAAAATCGGGGGAAATGTTTTGGATGATGAAAAAGCATTAGCACATTTCTTAAAGGATTTTGCATCGATCCAAGCTCCAAAAATATTAATTCATGGCGGAGGAAAGATCGCTACCAAGCTAGGCGACCAGCTGGGCATTGAAAGTCAATACGTAAAAGGCCGAAGAATTACAGATTCCCCTACCCTGGATTTAGTGACCATGGTCTACGGTGGTTTGGTAAATAAACAAATCGTTGCACAACTTCAGTCGCTTCATTGTAATGCCCTCGGGTTGACAGGTGCAGATGGGAACTTGATTAAAGCTATAAAACGACCTATCGGTGAGGTTGATTTCGGGTTTGTAGGTGATGTCACTGCAGAAAGCGTGAACTCTACATTGCTCTATTTTCTGTTAAAACAGAATGTCATTCCCGTATTTGCTCCACTTACTCATGCAGATGGCGTGATGCTGAACACCAATGCGGATACCATTGCCTCTGTACTGGCTGTTTCGTTAAGCAAGCACTTCGATACACGTCTTATTTTTTGCTTTGAAAAAACAGGCGTCTTAAGAGATGTGGCCAAAGAAGAAACTGTTATCAATACACTTAATAAGAGTATGTATCAACAGTTACTTAAGGAGGGCGCCTTTCATGATGGGATACTACCCAAACTAGAAAATGCTTTTGATGCCATTAATCACGGAGTAAAAGAAGTACTAATAGGAGAACATACTAATTTGTTAGCCAACACTGGTTACGACACCAAAGGCACTCTGATTACGCTTTCATGAGGGAACATTTACATAGTATCGCTATTGATCTTCTTCAGCAACTGATTACGATTCCTTCTTTCAGTAAAGAAGAAGACAAAACGGCCGGATTGCTTATGGGCTTCTTTAGCTATCATGGGATGGAAGCAAAGCGCGTTGGGAATAATGTATGGGCGAAAAATAAATTCTTTGATGCGTCTAAGCCCACCTTACTTTTAAATTCCCATCACGACACCGTAAAGCCAAATCCATCCTATTCTCGTGATCCGTATGCTGCCTCTATTGAAAATGGGAAATTATTTGGATTGGGAAGCAATGATGCCGGTGGACCTTTGGTGTCACTCATTATGACGTTCTTCAATTATTATGAACGGCCAAACCTCAAATACAATTTAGTGCTGGCGGCCACAGCCGAAGAAGAAATTTCTGGTACTGGAGGGATTGAAATGGTCTGGAAAGAACTTCCTGCCATCGATATGGCGATTGTTGGAGAACCGACATTGATGAATTTCGCAGTAGCGGAGAAAGGACTCATGGTGCTCGATTGCGTTACGCATGGAAAAGCCGGACACGCTGCTCGTGAAGAAGGTGTCAATGCGATCTATCAATCACTCAAAGACATCGAATGGTTTCGTACCTACGAATTCCCTAAAATCTCTGAATCACTCGGCAAAGTAAAAATGTCGGTTACCGTTATTCACGCTGGTCAAGCACACAATCAGATTCCTTCTGAATGCAAGTTTACAGTTGACGTTAGGGCTACAGATGCGTACTCGTTAGAAGAAATCTTGGCGACTATCCAACAGCATGTGCAATGCGATGTTAAACCACGTTCACTAAGATTTCGCTCTTCGGGAATTTCGAAAGACCATCCACTTTATAAGACAGGAGAAAAGCTGGGAGTTACATTCTATGGCTCCCCTACTACATCAGACAAAGCACTTATTCCAGTTCCATCGATAAAACTTGGTCCGGGCGACTCGGCAAGATCGCACAGTGCAGATGAGTTTATATACCTTCAGGAAATTGAGGATGGAATAAATGGGTATATTAGATTGATTGAGGAATTATGAGTGGTTTCCAGTTGCAGGTTTCCAGTTATGTGAGCAACAGATAAGAGCACTTCAAATGAAAAGTTATAGAGATTTAGATATCTACAACGAGTCAAAACGTCTGGCCATTCAGATTCATAAGATGTCTCTCACACTTCCTAAGTTTGAGATGTATGAAGAAGGTGGGCAGATTCGCAGGTCTTCAAAATCAGTAACTTCAATGATTGTTGAAGGATACGGAAGAGGTAGGTATAAGGCTGACTTCATCAAATACCTAGTTTATGCTCAATCAGAATGTGATGAAACTATTATTCATCTTGACTTCTTATTCGAGACAGGTTCATTCACAGACAAGGACAAATTTCAAGTTTTAAGCACCGATTATGAATCTTTAAGTAAAAGAATCAATAAGTTTATTCAATGGGTGGAAGAAAATTGGAACGAACCACCTAGTACAAATAACTAAAGCTAAAATCAAACTGGAATCCAGTAACCAGAAACCGGAAACTTCAAATGAGCACTAGAGTTAATATAAAGAAAACGGAGATACTCTCCAACAACTGGTACACGTTAAAAAAAGTGACGTTTGACTATCAGCTCAAAAGCGGAAAATGGATTGAGCAAAATCGTGAGGCCTATGATCGAGGCAATGGCGCAACCATTTTATTATTCAATCAAACTACCAAGACAGTTATTCTTACCCGACAATTTCGGCTGCCTTCTTATATCAATGGCAACGCAAGTGGTATGTTGATTGAAGCGTGTGCTGGCTTATTGGACTTAGACAATCCTGAAGATTGTATCCGAAGAGAAACAGAAGAAGAAACAGGTTTTAAGATCAAAGATGTAAAAAAGATCTACGAGGCATATATGTCGCCCGGGTCGGTAACAGAAATCCTCTACTTTTTTATTGCCGAATATTCAAAAGAAATGCAGACCTCCGATGGCGGTGGTGTAGATGAGCATGAAGATATTGAAGTGATGGAGTTATCTTTTTCGCAAGCACTTGAAATGATTGTAAGCGGAGAAATCAAAGATGGCAAAACGATTATGTTGCTGCAGTATTTACAAATCCATTATCCGGCACTACTATGAAACTCTGGCAAAAAAATAGCGATTCCCTTAACGAAGTAAATCAATTTACGGTTGGTAAAGATCGGGAAATGGATGCTTATCTTGCTACGTTTGATGTACTGGGCTCACTCGCGCACATTCAAATGCTGGAGTCTATTCAACTCATTAACAAAGATGAGTTGATCCTATTGTCAAAAGAGCTAAAGTCGATTTATGCATTAGTCGAAAAAGGTGATTTTCATATTGAAGAAGGAGTCGAAGACATCCATTCGCAAGTAGAATTGCTGCTCACCAAGAAGTTGGGCGATGTGGGCAAAAAAATTCATAGCGGCCGCTCACGTAACGATCAAGTTCTGTTAGATATAAAGTTATTTCTTCGTCATGAAATTCAATCGCTAACGGGAGAGATACAAAAGCTATTTGATCTGCTCATATCTAAAAGTGAAGAGCACAAAGACAAACTCTTTCCAGGATATACACATCTGCAACTGGCCATGCCCTCTTCTTTTGGTCTATGGTTTGGAGCTTATGCAGAAAGTTTGGTGGATGATCTAATAACGTTAGAAGCAGCTTACCGAATTACCAATAAAAATCCACTTGGTTCAGCGGCAGGATACGGATCATCATTTCCACTAAATCGGGAAATGACTACCAAGCTTCTGGGCTTTGATGATTTAAACTACAACGTGGTGTATGCACAAATGGGCAGAGGAAAGACTGAGCGAATAGTAGCACAGGCCTTAAGTAATGTTGCTGCTACCTTGGCAAGATTGGCCATGGACGCGTGTCTGTATTTGAATCAGAATTTTAGCTTCATCTCGTTCCCGGAAGAATTGACGACCGGTTCGAGTATCATGCCGCACAAAAAAAATCCAGATGTCTTTGAATTGATCAGAGGTAAGTGCAATGGACTACAAGCTTTGCCTAATGAAATCGCAATGCTCACCACCAATTTACCATCCGGTTACCACCGTGATCTACAGTTACTAAAAGAGAAGCTATTCCCGGCTTTTGAAACGATCAAGGAATGTCTTGAAATGACGTATCTGATGCTTTCCAATATTCAAGTAAAATCAAATATCCTTGAGGATGAAAAATACAAATACCTTTTCAGCGTAGAGGAAGTTAATAAACTTGTGTTGACCGGAATGCCTTTCCGAGATGCGTACAAAAAAGTCGGTGAAGACATAGAAACGGGTAATTTTCACCCTACTCCCAACTTACAACACACTCACGAAGGAAGTATAGGAAATCTGTGCAACGACAAGATCAAAGCAAATTTCGAAACGAATCTATCCAAGTTTAATTTTGCTGCTGTCGACAGTGCATTGCAAAAACTCATCGATCGCTAACAACCTAGTGAACCCGATCGCCCCTCGGTTGTAGCGAAGACATAATCTCTCCTTCCACTTTTAAGAACAGTCGCCAGCGATCCTCCACTGTTTTTTCATCTGCATACTCCTTTGCCAACGCAATAAAGTTCTTGTAATGTCCAGCTTCTGATACCATCAACTCATAATAGAATTGGCGTAACTCCGGATCTGGTAATTCCTTCCACAGCAAGCGAAATCGCTCGCAGCTCCGAGCCTCGATTAATGCACACATCAATAACTTTTCAATTAGCTGTTGTTCTCTGTTTCCTCCCTTCTTGATGGATTTAGCTAGTAGGTCTACATACTCATCTTTCCGTGCGTTGCCTAGCTTTAAACCACGTTTCTTTAATTGTTCTAGTACCCGCTCGAAGTGGGCCCATTCCTCAGCAACAACAGGTGTTAATACATCGACTAACTTTTTCTTGTCTGGAAACTGTACAATTAAAGAAATACATGCAGAAGCTGCCTTTTGTTCGCAGTAAGCATGATCAACCAATATTTCTTCAATGTTCATAGACGCGATATCAACCCATCGCGGATCTGTTGGCAGCGTTAAACCCAGCACATGTTTCTCCATCACTAATCAAAAAGAGGAATTTCAAAACCAAAATCAAGAATGTTACTCATGGCCGGATAGCCATACGTCAAAAGATACCCAGTCGATTTTCCTATTTGCCAGGCATTATGGTATTTAATGAATAGTCGACCTCCTTTAATCTTTGCGTTTACAAAAATATCTACTACCGGAAATCCTTCAATGACGCGCTTATCTTGCAGATAGTAGGATTGAATATCGGGTGCATACGCCAAGGCTAGATAGCTCGACTTATAATGAACATCCAGACCCAGCTGCAGTTGCAGGTTTTTGTCGAAAAGGATGTTCTCATAATAAAGTTGGCTATTCACAAACCATTCCGGTATCCGGATCGCAGTGTCATCATTTTTCCATAGCTGTGTATAAGTAACCTGCGGCTTAAAATACAGTCGTCTAAAAAACTTCAAACTCAGGTGAAGTTCGGGAGAAAAAATTTGTTGATTCCCTGTCGACTGCACGGGTAACAAACCACTGTTGAATTCTCTAAAAAAAATATAATTGTTTAAAACCGTGTAGGTCACCCCCGGGCTAACAAATAGGTTGCCCCATCGTACCTTGAGAAAACCCTTGAGTTGATTTGAAAAGGTATTCTCAAAATTATTTAACCAGTAATTATGACTCCCACGGTAAGCACGTTGCAAGTAACCTGGCTTGGCAAGGCTACTAACAAGGCTCGCGTCCAGCCAGGGCGTAGTTAGTGTTCCCTCCAGCTTATAATTTCCATCTAACAACAACTCGGCAGAGCCTCGTAGCTCACTTAGCGAATCAATGCGAAAAGCAATCCGCCCACCCACATAGTTTTCAATCAATGAAGACGATGCCCGTGGATCAAATCCATTCAGCAAGGGGATTCGGTTTTGAACTGCGCGGGATTTAAAGTAGAAATCGTAAAATAGAAAAGCGGCATTGCCTTTTACTCCGACTTCATTTTCAAACGACCTGAACTCCATAACATCCGTTCCTTTGACCGAGTCGATAAGCGTTTGTGTAAAGAAATTAGAGGCAAGATCTGTACGATCCCTTCGAAAAATGTTATCACGAATTTCGTAGGTCGATGAAAGATAAAGCTGCACCGGTTTTGCTAATTTATAAGATTGCAACACATGGAAATTATGTCGTAGCTCTTCTGTTTCAGAGCCCGTTAAGGTCGGGGCAGCGTTGGGGTTGAAAAAGGCCGCAAACGTAGTATCGGACGTAAGCCTAACACCCCCATTTTCTCTTATGCGATGCCTGATTCTTCTATAATTAAGTACCAGTAGATAGCGGCTATTTTTCGATTTGTAAGTAGTAAAAATGTCATAGTAGTGACTCACCGTTTGCCTATCAGCTCTTCTGTATTGAAGTTGTTTATCTACTAAAATGGGGCGATAGTTGAACCCAAAATTCCACCGCGAGTTGATGGCTCTTGTGAACTCAATATGAGACATCGCTCTTCCATTGCCCGCCCACACTAGGTAAACCCGTGTGTAGGGGGACTTAGAATCGTAGTAATGCGGTTCCTGTGTATCATAGTAAGCATCATACGCATGAAACCCAGGATTGGCTCCGATCGTTGTCGAAACCAAAGGAAATATGGGGTTTAATGCAGTTCCCATGTTTCCCAAATCTTGTACTGTATTGTTGAGTCGCTGCACGTAGGTCCATCGATGGAAATTATTGACAGCAGTGTCGAGTGGTTTGTAGTAGGTCTTATTGTAAAACAGATCCGTTTCGGTAATCCAGCGAGTCGTTTTAGGACCATATACGTTTTTGCTGGAATCGTTAATGATCTTAGAGTACGTTCTCTTTTTTGGCAGATCAGACTTACTGCCCACAGGTGCCTTGATTGCTTTCCGCTTAAGAACCGTTGTGTCTCTCTTTGCAGTGTCTTGCTTCACTGTCAAGGGGATCTTCTTTTCTTGGGCCAGAACACCAATGGCTGAAAACCAACAAAGCAATAAAACGGATAAGTGTTTAGAAATCACGCGCAAAAATAACAATAGTTTGATGGCTACGGGTTTTGATCATGCAGGAGTTTTAGATTCTCACCCACCATGCTTAGAACCAGTTTATCAAAATCTGCGCCACGATCTAAAAAGGAAGTCTCAACCGGTAAGTAAAACCATTTTGTTCTGATTAAATCAGCCTGTAGTTGAGGTGAAATCAGTTTGACCATATCTTTTTCAGTCGTTATTATTGAATCTGCGCCAAGGTGATCGGCACCGGTTTGAATCTTACTCAGGTCAGCCGAGGAATAAAAATGGTGATCATTAAATTTAAAATGCTTTTGCAACTGAAAATGTTCAGCCACGAATGACTCAAGGGCAGAACTATTTGCTATACCCGAAACCAAAACAACTCTCTTGCCAACCGATTGGCCACCAGAAAAGGGCACCGCTTCTTTGTAGAAAATAGACGAGAAATAAATGGGTTGTTGACGGGCATACTTCCGAATCTGTTTCTCCACTTCTTCCTGGTTCAAAAGTGGTGAACATTTGGTCACAATAATCGCATCTGCACGACCGGCACCCTTCCGAGCTTCTCTCAGCCTTCCAAATGGCAATACAAAATCAGAATAAAACGGCCTGCTGAACTCGGTTAACAAAATAGAAAATTGCGGCACAACAGTGCGATGTTGAAAGGCGTCATCTAGTAGAATGATTTGAGTAGTAGGTCGTTCGTTCAATATCGTGGGGATAGCCAACGCCCGCTCTTCCCCAACACACACCGACACTTCCTTTCCAAACTTCAAATAGTACTGATAAGGTTCGTCACCGAGCGTTGTGGCAGTATCCTCATCAGAGGCGATCCGAAAGCCCTGTGTCTTTCGCCCGAATCCCCTACTCAATATGGCCACCGAATACTGCTGCCCCAGCAATCGAACCAGATACTCGACCATGGGAGTTTTACCCGACCCGCCTACATTAAGGTTGCCGACACTAATGACGATAGAGTCAAACTTGAATGACGGCTTTTGGCCAATATCAAATAGGTAATTGCGAATTCGCGTCACCAGATTGTATAAAATGGTGAATGGCCAAAGTAATACCTTCAAAAAGGGCATCATGAGTGAACCGATCTTTTGCTACTTTTAAAAATCAAAATTAACGAAACAATGGCAACGACCACGATAAAAGAAGTAACCGACTATCTGGAATCTCTGGCTCCCAAGGCATATCAGGAAAGTTACGACAATAGCGGCTTGCTAACTGGCGATCGAAAAAGCCTGGTAAAAGGTGTATTGGTAACGCTAGACTGTATCGAAGCCGTTGTGGATGAAGCGATTCAAACAAGTTGCAACCTGATTGTGGCGCACCACCCGATTCTTTTCAAGGGGCTAAAGAAATTGACGGGTGAGAGCTACGTGGAGCGCACTTTGATCAAGGCAATTCGCCATGACATCGCCATTTATGCGATTCATACGAACCTCGACAATGTTTATCAAGGAGTGAACAAAAGAATTGGCGAGAAAATTGGACTGAAGAACATGACTGTGTTAGCTCCAAAAGCCAATACACTTCTCAAACTGACCACATTTATTCCTATTGAAAATAAAGACGAGGTGTTAGTAGCCTTGCATCAAGCTGGTGCCGGCAACCTGGGAGATTACAAGAATTGTAGTTTTCAGGTAGAAGGCATTGGAACCTTTCTGCCAACGGAGAACGCTAAACCGGCCATTGGAGAAAAGAACCGACAGGAGAGAGTAAACGAAGTTCGGGTCGAAATGATTTTCCCGGGATATTTAAAAACCCAAATAGTAAGCACGCTAAAAAAAGTGCATCCTTATGAAGAAGTAGCCTTCTATCTGCAGGCCTTAGAGAATGAAAACTCAGAGGTGGGTGCCGGCATGATTGGTGATCTCGAGACTCCAATGGAACTAATACCTTTCCTTTCGAGTTTAAAATCAACCATGAACGTATCTAGCATCCGGCATACCGCTTCAACTTCAAAAAAAATAGGCCGAGTGGCGGTATGTGGAGGATCAGGGAGCTTTTTGTTGAAGGAGGCAATACAGGCTGGGGCAGATATCTTTATTTCGGCTGATTTTAAGTACCACGAGTTCTTTGATGCCGATAGCAAAATTGTGATAGCTGACATCGGGCACTTCGAAAGCGAACAATATACAAAAGACCTCCTTTCGGAGGTTTTAAGGGAAAAATTTACTACGTTTGCAACCACTTTTTCAAAGACCATCACAAATCCAATTAGTTATCTATAAGTAATGGAAAACCAAACAGTTACACAGAAACTTGAAGCACTTGTTAAACTTCAATCTATTGATTCAAAACTAGACGAACTAAAGAAATTAAGGGGCGACCTCCCCAACGAGGTGCAGGATCTTGAAGACGAAATGGAGGGCTACAAGACCCGTCTGGGTCGTTTTGAGGCTGAGATGAAAGAGCTGGATGAGGCCATCAAGAAGAACAAAGAAGGCATCAAAGAAGCAGAAAAGCTCACTAAAAAATACAACGAACAGCAAAAAAACGTAAAGAACAACCGCGAGTTTGAGGCGATTACAAAAGAAGTAGAATTGCAAGAACTTGAAGTTCAGATTTGCGAAAAGAAAATTAAAGAGGCCAAAGAAAAAATTGAAGCTAAGAAAGCGGAGATCACCTCTATCGAAACACTAATCAAAGAAAGAACTCAGGACCTCGACAATAAGAAAGGTGAGTTGGATGACATTTTGAAGGAAAGCGAAGAGGAAGAAAAGCGTTTGTTGGGCGATCGTGAGAAGGCGGTAAAAAAGATCGATGAAAAAATGCTGAAGCATTATGATCGTCTCCGCAAGAGCCTAAGTAACGGATTGGCTGTTGTGCGTGTGGTGCGCGGTGCTGCTGAAGGTTGTAACATTATCATCCCGCCACAGAAGATTGCTGAAATTCGTGAGAAGAAGAAAATTGTTATTGACGAACACTCCGGCAGAATTTTGGCCGATGTAGATTTGGGATCTATGGAGGAAGAACCTAAGCCTAAAAAAGCAGCCCCTGTAAAAAGAACCGCAAAGAAAGTTGCGTAGATTTTTCTCGATATTAAGTCAAAAAAAAGCAGGCCTTCTGGCCTGCTTTTTTTTAATTTCTCAAACGCTTTCTGCAACAGACAAGATATGGCAGTTTAGCCCGGAAATGCAGAAAGCCTATCTGCTCGTCTTGAATCTGCAGCCTGAATTGGCACTCGCTCAATTAAACCGGATCAACACCAAGAGTGAAGAATTGCATAAGATGTACATTCTCAGCCTGAACGAGACCATTGACATTTTGGTAACGGAAGACCAAAAGAGAATGGATCAATTTGAACAGCACTTTAAGCAGCGGCAAGAATTCCTCGAAGAGTTGCCCATAGGACCCGAGAAGTTATTTCTGCAAGCAGAATTAAATCTGCAGAGGGGTTTCAATCTCATCAATATGAGTCAAGAGTTTAATGCCGTCTTTGCCGTTCGAAAAGCATACAACCTCGTTCAAGAGTGTCAAAAAAAGTATCCTGACTTCATCCCAATCAAGAAGACGAGTGGTGTCATTCAGGTAATGGTTGGATCGATCCCCGATAAATTCGCTTGGTTTATGAGTCTTTTGGGAATGCGTGGACAGGTAACGACAGGTCAAAAGTATCTTTCAGAACTACGAGGTTCCAAGTCTTCTTTGAATTTAGAGGCAACCATTCTATTCTATACTATCAAAGGTTTTATCAACCAGCATTTCTCAGAAGCTGCAGAGGGTATGAAAGAATGTTTGAAGGAGCAGCCGGACAACCGGTTGGTTCTTTTTATCGCCATTAATATGTTGATGAAGGACTCACAGGCTGAGAACACGCTAGAGCTTTTTAACGTACTCGATAAACACCCACAGGGACTTCAAATGTACTACGTAGAATATCTACGGGCAGAAGCTTTGTTGCAAAAAGGTGAGTACCAAAAAGCCATTGTGGCTTACCAAAAGTTTCAGAAAGGGTATAAGAGTTCGAGCTACGTCAAAGACTCCTATTATAAAATATCCTTGTGCTATTGGTTGATGGGGGAAGAGACCCAGGCAAAATCATTTTTTGAAAAAGCCAAAGTCTCAGGAAAAGCAAATGCAGAACCCGATAAATACGCAGCCAAACAATTAGAAGAAGGTAAACTTCCTAATACAAAAATTCTCAAAGCTCGGCTGTTTACAGATGGCGGTTATTATGAACAAGCTGCCAATGCATTAAAATCGATAGCACCTGGCGAATTAAAATCAGCGAAAGAACAAACTGAATTTTATTATCGCAAAGCCCGGCTAGCTCACAAAATGAATGACATCCCCTCGGCCAAAACATTCTATCTCCAAAGCATTAGCATGACCAAAGACAACCCTTGGTACTTCGCGCCCAATTCAGCGTTACAATTGGGTTACATTGCCCAAGAGCAAAAAGATTATGCAGGCGCAAAAAAATACTTTGAGCAAGCCCTCAGTTATAAAAAGCATGAATACAAAGACGGCATTGATAGCAAAGCAAAAGCAGCCTTAGATCAACTCAAATCAATAAAGGGCAAAGGGTAATTTCAGGTCAGGATCTTATAGGCAGTTCAAGCCAACTGTGTTTTCTCAGCTTCCTTCAGCACATTTAAATGGGTCTTATCGTTGTGCTTCTTGATGGCAAACATAGAGCCTGTGAAATCGAGCTGATACAAGCAAAGGTTATGATGTTCAAACATGTCCATGCTTTTCAATGGATAGTTCAATAACTCACAAAGTAGTATTCGCATAGCTCTTCCATGCATGCAAATCAATATCGTTTCCTCATCCTCCTTTGACATCATGTAGTCAATGGCGGATCGTTGCCTTAGCACTACGTCATTAGGACTCTCCCCGCCTGTAATGCGTTCAGAGGTATTACCCTTCTGCCACTCTTTGAGCATCCAGTGATAGTAGGCGTCTTCTTCGGGCGTAATTCGCTGCCCTTCTTTCGACCCCCAGCTAATTTCATTTAATCCTGTCAAAGACTCGTGGGAAATACCCATGTCGATAAAATCCTGTACTGACTCTTTCGTTCTCTTAAGGGCAGAGGTGTATATCTTATCGAACGGCACATCTCTATACATCTCAAAAAAGGCTCTTGCCTGCGCCTGGCCAGTACTGTTTAATGAGGAATCAACCCCACTTCCCTGAACAATGCCCCGTAAGTTGAAATCCGTTTGGCCATGACGGATGATGTAGATTTTTTTGATGCTCAATTTCTATTAATTTGCCTGCCTTATAATCGGGCGCAAAAATAAGGAAATACTCCATACTGCCATTATTATCATTATGTCAATCTTTCAGCAGGGTGTGACCCTCGAACAAGCAAATAAAATGTGTGAGAATACACTGGTGAGTCACCTGGGTATTGAGTTCACCGCAATTGGCGAAGACTTTATCGAAGCAAAAATGCCGGTCGATCATCGAACACATCAGCCCATGGGATTGTTACATGGAGGTGCATCCGTTGCGTTAGCCGAAACAATGGGCAGCGTAGGAGCCGTATGCTGTCTTGATAGCTCAAAGCAATACTGTGTGGGACTGGAAATCAACGCGAACCATATTAAAAGCACCAGAAGCGGCTTCGTGTTTGGAACTGCCAGACCCATTCACTTGGGGAAGAAAACCCAAGTTTGGGAAATCAAGATAATGAATGAACAAAAAGAGTTGGTTTGCGTCAGCCGAATAACGATGGCGATCTTAGATAAGAAATAGAATGGCGGTGGCGGTTGACCAGGTAGTATTGAGCGAAAAAGTAGCTGTCCGAACTACGATCAGTCAGCGACTGTTGGAGGGTGGTGCGTTTACACTGTGGCGAATGCCTGCCACCACTGAAAAAGTGCTATTCATTAGTAATAGCGGTGTTGTGGAGTTAGATGAAGTAAGTGTGGAGGATTCGGAACCCGGATTTGTTTTTGCGCCTTTTCAACCCAACCAAAAAAAACTTTTCTTAAAGGCTGAATTGGTTTTCAAGTTCAAGGGAAATGAACCGTCAGAAATGGCTCGCTCAGTTTCTCATTTGGATGAACTGAGTCCAGCCCAAATACGAAACGAACAAAAAATACTTTTTTCAAAAAACAAATCAACGTCAAAAACCCCGAACAACTATCAGGAAGTTGTGGCAAAAGGCATACAACAGATTGAAGATGGAATTCTTGAAAAAATTGTTCCCTCCCGATATAAAGAGGTAGATCTACCTGACACCTTTGATCTGATAGACGCTTTTGAAACTCTTTGTGAGAAGCATCCAAAAGCGTTTGTTTCTATTTTCTCGTCTGCCCAATCAGGGACCTGGATTGGTGCGACTCCAGAATTGTTGGTAAACGTAGATCGAGAATCAAAATTCAAAACACACGCTTTAGCGGGTACACTCCCCTACTTTCCTGATACTGATCTCAAATCAGTGGCATGGACTCAAAAGGAAATTGAAGAGCAAGCATTGGTAAGTAGATATATCATTAACTGTTTTAAAAAAATAAGAGTAAGAGAGTATCAGGAACACGGGCCAAAAACGATTGTGGCGGGAAATGTGATGCACTTAAAAACCGACTACGTGGTTGATATGAAAGAAATCAACTTTCCGCAGTTGGGTTCCGTCATGTTGAAGTTACTGCACCCTACATCAGCGGTCTGCGGTATGCCATTGGAAACTTCCCTAAAATTTCTTTCTGAGCACGAGGGTTATGACCGTGAGTTTTACAGCGGCTATCTCGGACCACTCAACTACCAGGGCGAAAGCAGTATTTTCGTCAACTTACGCTGCTTACAAGTTTTGGAGCATACGGTGCGATTTTATGCTGGCGCTGGAGTAACTATCGATTCGATCCCATCCAAAGAGATGGAAGAAACTGAAATGAAAATGATGAACCTACTGACACTGTTGACAAAAAGTTAACTATAAAATAGCTGCGCCACTACAATGACTCGCTTACAACCGATTTACGATATTGCTGAGCTATGTGCCCAAAAAGGTGTGTCGCAAGCGATACTCTGCCCTGGATCACGGTGCGCGCCACTCACCCTTGCATTCACCCGACATCCATCCATCGCAACCAGAACGATCAGTGATGAGCGCAGCGCGGCATTTATTGCGCTTGGTATGGCACAACAAACGCAACATCCAACAGTCTTAGTTTGCACCTCCGGTTCTGCTGCTTATAATTTTGCTCCCGCTATTGCTGAAGCCTTTTTTCAAGAAGTTCCTCTTGTTGTTTTTACTGCGGATCGCCCAAAGGAATGGATCGATCAATGGGATGGGCAAACGATTAGGCAAACCAACATTTATGGGGGGCATGTAAAAAAGTCTATTCAACTACCGGAAGACTATGACCATATTGACGCGCAATGGTATATCAATCGCGCAGTAAATGAAGCGATCAATCTCTCTAGAGAATTCCCATGCGGACCTGTGCATATTAATGTGCCGCTCCGTGAACCGTTATACCCAGCAAAAGGTGAAAAAATTCAACTCTCACAGGCAATACGCATTACTTCCGAAAATAAATACACCGCTTCGCTCACTCATTTGGAAAACGAAAAATTGGCTCAGTCGCTGGGTGGGTTTTCAAAAGTTATGGTCATTGCAGGACAGCAACAGTACAATGATGTATTAATCAAACTTGTTGACCGATTCTCGAGAAAACATCATGCGGCCGTCATTGGTGACGTTATTTCAAACTTTCATGGATCCGAAAACACCATTCGGTTTGCAGATTCCATCCTCGGTCAGGGTAGTAAGTCGGTCCAGAAATCACTACAACCGGAACTTCTGATCACCTTTGGCAAATCGGTCATTTCAAAAAACGTCAAACATTTTATAAGAAGTCACAAGCCACTTGAACACTGGCATATTCAGCCAGCCGGTACAGTGCCGGATACGTTTCAATCCTTGACAAGAGTAATCCGAAGTTCTGTCGAGATTTTTTTTGAGTCGTTACTGGCAGCAGAGGCAGCAGGAAAATTCGAAAATCAAAAGAAATCAAATTACTTCCATCTATGGCAAGCGGAAGAGCATCGCACGCAGCGTTCTCACGTAGATTTTTTTCAAGAGGCATCTTTTGCGGAGATATCTATTCTCAGAGAGATAATGCACTCGTTACCCATGCGATGCAACCTGCACCTATCCAATAGCATGGCCGTGCGTTATGCCAATATGATAGGACTCACTCCACAACAAAAAGGCGTTCATGTGTTTGCCAACCGTGGAACAAGTGGAATCGATGGCTGCACAAGTACTGCCGTGGGCAATGCTCTTGTCAGCGATGTGCCTACTATTTTAATCACGGGCGACATGGCCTTCTTCTACGACCGCAATGCATTCTGGCATAATTACAAAATGCCAAATCTGCACATCGTGGTCGTCAACAACCAAGGAGGAATTATCTTCGGAATGATTGATGGTCCGGGTGACTTACCTGAGTCGGAAGAGTATTTTGTTACGCAACAAAAGCTCAGCGCTAAAAACCTAGCAGAAGAATTTGGTGTGGACTATATTTTACTGGACGCACTTAAGAAAATAAAAAACAGCTTGAAAGATTTTTTCAATTTTGAAGGGACCGCCAAAATCCTGGAAATAAAAAGCGATCAGAAGACAGCCAAAGAAGCATTCAACACATTTAACTTAACTATCAAAAAAGGATATGAATCTTAAATACGATTGGAAACCCGTTATTGAATACCAGGAAATACTTTTTCACAAATACAACGGCATTGCGCGGATCAGCATTAACCGGCCACGTGTACACAATGCATTTACGCCACTCACTGTAAAAGAAATGATTGACGCGATGAATATCTGTCGCGAAGATCCGGAAGTGGGTGTTATCATTTTGACAGGCGAAGGTGGCAAAGCCTTTTGCAGTGGAGGCGACCAAAGTGTAAGAGGCCATGGTGGATATGTGGGTGATGACACAGTTCCAAGATTAAATGTACTTGATCTTCAAAAATTAATTCGCTCCAGCTCAAAACCAGTAATCGCAGCCGTGGCAGGCTGGGCCATTGGTGGCGGGCATGTGCTGCATGTGGTGTGTGACTTAACCATAGCAGCAGAAAATGCACGCTTTGGGCAAACAGGACCAATCGTTGGAAGTTTTGATGGGGGCTTTGGTGCATCTTATCTGGCAAGGATTGTTGGTCAAAAGAAAGCAAGAGAGATCTGGTATCTGTGTGACCAGTACGATGCGAAAGAAGCGCTTGACATGGGGCTGGTCAACAAAGTAGTTCCATTGGAAAAACTGGAAGAGACATATGTAGAGTGGGCCAATAAGATCTTAAAGAAAAGCCCGCTGGCTATCCGGATGCTGAAGTGTTCTTTGAATGCAGAGCTAGACGGACAAGCCGGTATTCAGGAACTAGCAGGTAATGCTACGCTACTTTATTATTTAAGTGATGAAGCCAAAGAAGGTAAGAATGCCTTTTTAGAAAAGCGTGAGCCTGATTTTTCAAAATTCCCGAGGTTTCCATAATCGATTTGATGATTCGGTGATTTGAAAATTTGACAATGAGATGGCGCGTAACACTACCAGCTATTTGCTTACTTCTAAGCTTATCGAATATGAGTTTGGCTCAACAACTATCTAGCAAGTCAAGCTTCTTTACCATTCGGCTAAAGCCGCATCAAGACTTAAAAAAAGAATTGATGGCCTTTGCAGCGAAAGAAAAACTGAAAGCTGGATTTATTGTAACCTGTGTAGGGAGCTTAGAACAATCAAATCTTCGGTTTGCTAACCAACCAGCAGGGACGCTACGAAAAGATCATTTTGAAATTCTTTCCTTGGCGGGAACATTCTCTGATACGTCCGCCCACTTACATCTATCACTCGCTGATAGTACAGGGGCTACAATGGGCGGCCATCTACTTGACGACAACCTAATCTATACAACGGCTGAAATAGTAATCGGAGAATTGACTGACATACAGTTTGAGCACGAGAAAGATTCTACCTATGGCTACCATGAACTGTCCGTGAAAAAGCGAAAAAAGTAATCACTAAGGTTCAAAGCATCTTACCTTATTTCATTTTCATCTGGGCAAAATAGGGATGTTCTGGATTCACAATGAGTTCCTGCCTCAGCGGATGAATTAATATATCCATGTCTTCCATTGGTATTGCACCAAGCAACGGTTCGTTGTCTCCTGGAAGCACCATTGCACGACAAGTACATTGCCTGTTCTTAAAACGTACTTCTACAGGACCCACGACATCGTATTCCTCCAGCGATCCATTCGCCATTTGAGCTTTCCTTTTTTCAATCACTGGAAATTGCAGTTGCGCCTGTATTGTTTCATTGATGGCAAGCATGTAAGCGCCAGAATCAGCAAGCATGTTAACAGTCATCTGTTTAACCTCATCTTCGCCAATGATGTGACGTTTGGCAAGAATCAAATCCTCTCCGTTTATCAACGTAATCGCAGCATATACTAAACCCATAATTAAAGAAATTTAGTAAATCAAAGATACAATACTTATTCTGGAAATAATCAAGGACTCGCGGTTAATATTGCAGCAATACCTTCCAAGCGGCTTCCACATTTCCCTCAGCCAAAAAGCGCTGAGCTAATTGATGTTTTTTATCTGTATCCAGTGCATAGGTTTCTGCAAACTGATTGCTAAGCTTGAATTGTTCGACACTTTCCGCGTCTGGTAGCTTCTCTATATTACCAAGCATTCCCAAGTCATTTCCAGTTAATATCTTGCTGTTTCGAATGTGCTCAGGTATTGCATCAATGCCAATTCCTATTTTTTCATTGGGCTTGGGTACTGTAAATACTGCATCGCCACTGGCTCGAGAATAATAATCACCACCCATGCGAGCAACAGCATCCATTTTGTTTGGATCAATGCGACCTTCCTCATCCAAGGCGGTATCGTCCACGTGCATCAATAAGACTTCGCATACTACCAAATTTCCAGCTCCACCTTCTGTACCCAATGGAATCACCTGATTCACTTTACATTCAAAAGAAACGTGCGACTCCCCTACTCTTGGTGGTTTTACGATAGATGATTCTACCTCCGTGAATCCGGCTTTGACAAATTCATTAACGCCCTTCGGGTACTCGCAACTTGCCAAGGATGTTTGCTGTACCATTTGATAGTTTACCATATTGATCACCACCTCCGGCACTTCCAATACATTCTCGAGTGTATGCTTCGTTGTATTGTTCCGCACTCTTCTGGAGGGAGAAAAAACCAGAATAGGTGGATTCATGCTGAACATATTAAAAAAACTAAATGGACTCAGGTTGACATGTCCCCCCCGATCGATAGAGCTAACAAATGCAATGGGGCGTGGAGAAACCGAAGCTTGCAAATAGCTCTGTAGTTTTGGAATTTGAATTTCTTTTGGGTCAATGATCATTACTTTCTTTTACTTGAAAGACGAAAAAATGAGGTTGCAAAAACAAGTAGTAAAATACCTGGGAGCAAGAAAACACCATATCTAAAATAAACACCGGTGTGACTGTAAATCCCTTTTGAAAAATCATGAATTACTTTTGCCAATATACCACTCGCTGCTAAAAAAAAGATAAGAAGAAGCAACAATCCAACGTTTTTCTTAATCCATTTCTTCTTGCCAAGAAAGACAATCAATTCGCCAATTAAAAACGCAGTGCCGACAACAATCGATACAGTTATTAATGCTCTTGGAAAAGTTCTCAGATAGGAATACTTAAAAACCCATAGCCCAATCTTGCCCAAAAAATTTGGTTTAGCTAATAAAAGAGCATCGATCACAGAAAGCAGGGCAATGATGATGATGTATGAAAATCTCATCCCTAATTTTACAAAGCCGGCAAAATTTTCCCTCTGCACTCTCCAAACCCAATTCTCACACCGTCCTTTTCTGCATGACCTCGCAGTACCACAGTGTCTCCGTCATTAATAAATTTGCGTTCGGTGCCATCGGCCAAGTGCATGGGGCGCTGACCATTCCAGGTCAATTCTAACATCGAACCAAATGAACCGGGTGAAGGCCCGCTGATCGTACCCGAAGCATACAAATCTCCCACTTGCACGTTGCACCCGTTAACTGTGTGATGCGCCAATTGTTGACAGACATTCCAATACATGTATTTGAAATTTGACCGACTCACTGTGGTTTCGTCTGACTGCTCTGGCTTAATCAACACCTCCAACGAAATGTCAAAGTTCTTTTCGCCATTTGCTACCAGGTAAGGCAGTACCTGTGGAAACTGATCTGGGCCTTTAACCCGAAAAGGTTGAAGCGCATCGAGCGTTACAATCCAGGGTGAAATGGTAGATCCAAAATTCTTAGCTAAAAACGGTCCGAGCGGAACGTACTCCCAATTCTGAATATCTCTCGCACTCCAGTCGTTGAATATGACAAAACCAAAAATATGCTCTTCTGCGTCTTTGGTAGAAATAGATGATCCTAACTTCGTTTCGGTACAGGTGATAAAGGCCATCTCCAATTCGAAGTCGACTTTTTGAGAAGGGCAAAACAACGGAATATCGCTATCCAATGGTTTAATCTGTCCTTTTGGGCGATGAATGTCAGTACCCGAAACAACAATGGAAGATGCTCTTCCATGATAGCCCACCGGTAAGTGTTTCCAGTTGGGCAACAATGCATTTTTGGGATCGCGGAACATCGTGCCCACATTGGTGGCGTGTTCTTCGCTGCTGTAAAAATCAGTGTAGTTAGGGATGCGAATCGGTAGCTGCATCTCCACTTCACTCATCGGAATCAACGCGATCTCACGTGCAGCCACATTCGACTTTAATTCATCGTTGTCATGTTGCAGCAACTCCGAAATCCGTTCGCGTACTTCCCGGGTTTTCGTTTTGCCTAACCCGATAAAATCATTCAGGTAGCGTTGATTGAAAATACCCACAGGTAGCCCTAGTCCGTCCAGAAATCCATTCTCATGAAGATAGACCAAGTCAAGCACATGATCACCAATGGCCACACCCACCACAGGCGAGAGGTATTCGGTTTTAAAAATTCCGAAAGGAAGATTTTGAATCGGAAAATCTGATCCGGCAGGTACTTCTACCCAGGATTTCAGTTTAGGGTTATTGGCTTTAATAGTCATCGTATATATGTTTAGGCTGTTTGAAGAACAATACTTTCTTCGTAAAGCCTGTCTGGATCAAAATCAATTTCGTCATTCCAAGCTACTGTTCCGGCAATCACTTTTACGTTTCTACATACTGATTCATCCATAAGAGAAGTATACACGGGAAAATGTAGATACGATGAAAAGTCAAACTCTTTATGCTCGCCATTTTCAAAAACAATCCTGAGTCGGTAGGGACTTTTGTAGGTAACAGATTTAACGCGCGGGTTCATTACTTAAGAGGATCAATCATAAAAACTTTGTTTCCTGTCGAGACCAATTCCAATTTGCCATTAATTCATCCAAATGAATTTCAATCCAGGCAGACACGAGCTTTGCCTTATTTGAAGGCAATGAACCCTCTACGATGTTTCCTTCCGGTATCTGATAAACTGCCTCAAACTCTACGTACTTCACATGAATGTGAGGTAGCTTATGTTTCTTTGTGTCAAGGTAGTACATTAACACAATCAGACCATAAAACATGGATATAACGAGCATGTGACAAAGTTATCGATTTTAAATAGATACCTCAAGGTTGTTTCCGACTTGCGCAACCAATATTTTTGACCAATGCAATTTCCTGAGGCCTTTCAAAAACGAATGCAAGCTACCCTGGCCGAAGAATGGCCCGCTTTCGAAGCCATTCATCAACAGCCTTCTTTCACCAGCATTCGCCTGAATCCCGGAAAACAAAAAGCTTACGACCTGCCAAAGATAGCTTGGACAGACTTCGGGTACTTCTTGCCGGAAAGACCTTCTTTTACGCTAGATCCAACCTTCCACGCAGGCACCTACTATGTGCAAGAAGCCAGCTCCATGTTTTTGGAACAGGCTGTCAAGCAAACAGTAGATTTGACGCGACCGTTACGCGTACTTGATCTTTGCGCAGCACCGGGTGGCAAGTCGACACACCTGCTAAGTCTATTGAATCCAGAATCCTTGCTGGTAAGTAATGAAGTCATTCGATCACGTGCTTCTATCCTATCGGAGAATATTCAAAAATGGGGACATGCAAACGTGGTGGTGACCAACAATGATCCTAAAGACTTTCAGCGACTGAATGGATTTTTTGATGTGATGATAGTGGATGCGCCTTGTTCGGGAGAAGGTCTGTTTCGTAAAGACCCGAAAGCAATGGAAGAATGGAGCGAAGACAATGTAGCACTTTGCGCGCAACGACAGCAACGTATTTTGGCTGATGTGTGGCCGGCACTGAAGCGAGATGGAATTTTAATCTATTGTACGTGTACGTATAATGAAAAAGAGAATGAGGAAAATGTGGGTTGGTTGGTGAGCGAAGGAAAAGGCGAAAGTTTAAAGTTGAACCTGCCTGTCCGGCAGGCAGGAGTGGAAAGTGATTGGGAGATTGAAGAAATAGTTAAGAATAGGATTTTCGGGTATCGCTTCTTTCCGCACAAAGTAAAAGGTGAAGGTTTTTTTATTTCCGTACTGCGAAAAAAAGAAGAGGCGGAAGAAGTGTCGATGCGTACCAAGACACAATTACCAATGGTTTCCAAAAAAATAGCTGAACGAGTCAACGAATGGTTGCTCCACCCCCATCATTTGATTTTACTCGATGATTTAATAGTAGCATTGCCAGAGCAATTTAGCACTGAAATCAACTGGCTGGCCAATAATCTAAACGTAGTAACAAAAGGCACAGCAGTGGCTACGCTCAAGCATGAAAAATTAATACCCGAACATGCTGCAGCACTTTCGCTTGAATTGAATAGAAATCAATTTCCTAAAATCGAATTGTCATTAGATCATGCACTGGCTTATCTCAGGAAGGAAACACCTTTGATTGGTGAAGGTCAAAAAGGATTTGCGCTAGTTACTTATCAAACCCATCCGCTCGGTTGGGTAAATCTTTTAGGCAACCGAATCAACAATTTATATCCCGCCAATTGGAGGGTGAGGATGGGCGGATGAAATAGTCTAGCATTAATTAACCAATAATCCATTACTTCAACTTCTTTTTTGGTTTGCCTTGTGCTATCTGCTTTGCATTCAAACTACTCACCACCTTCTCTCCCGTTTTAGTTTCGATCTCCTTTCGTGCATTTCCGGCAACTGTTCCACCCTGCTTGGCTATTACCTTGCTTTCATCCAAGGTCTTTGGTTTCCTGCTTTTTGAAATCTCGGAGGTTGTTGCTTCTGCCAACATATTCAATACTAGTTCCAAGTTGGTCATGTGATCGCGAAGGTTCTCTTTTTTTAACGTCTTGTGTTGTTTGTATTGTTTAACCGATTTTCCACTCCATGCTTTGGTAATAATGTCGGTTAGAACTGCGAAGTCCATTCCTTTTTTAACTCCTCGCTTTTCCCATTCATCAGTAAGCTCTTTCCGAACCTCAATACTTTTTAATCGTTGGTTTATCCATGATTTGCTATACCCTTTGGCAAGATAAGTTTCCATTGCACGATCAAAACTTAACTCCGGGTCTTCCGTTTCCTCGATTCGCTCATAGCCAACCTGTGCAAGCCATTGTTTGAATGGTTCTGCTTTGGGTGATGGGATAGATTGTATTAATCGCAAAATTTGTGCTGTATCCGCAACGTCCGTGCTATACTTTTTACCATCGGATGACATCATTTTCAGTTGTCCGATTTTTTCGGACAACTCACTTCCTTCGTTCCTTAGTTTGGTTTTTAGATCGTTCCAATACTTTCTTGGCCTGTCAGTGCCAGTAAGAGCTTCAATAACATCAATAACAGAAAAGTACCAAAGCTCCCTTTCTTCATCCCAGTGGGTTCTAACCTTCTTAGCTTCAAATAACTTTATATCACTCATAGTGCTATCCTATCCTTGTTCAATCAAATTTATGGTGAATTCAGTTACAAATTACACTCTTAGCAACCCACGAAATCCTCTAGCTGCATAATATGACTCCGCCCCATTGTGGTACGTAAATACCTGGCCGTAACGAAAATCACAAAATAGGGCGCCACCCAATTTTCTGATTGGAGCAGGCGTCTTCACCCAACTTGAAGTCTTCGTATCAAATTTTCCTACTTTTTGAAGTGCCTTATACTGGTCTTCTGTTAGTAGCTCTATGCCCATTGCTTCCGCCATCCCTACTGCGCTATCTTTCGGTTTGTTCTCCTTTCTGGATTCGAGCGCTGCACGGTCGTAACAAATACTCCTTCGGCCAGCCGGACTTTCGCCAGAACAATCACAAAAAATGTATTCGTTTGTCTTTTTGTCATAACTAATGACATCTGGTTCGCCACCCGTTCGCTCCATTTCATTTAGAGACCAAAGTTTATCGGGTGAATCTCTCAGCTTCTGCAGAAGATCTTTCCACACCAAATCTGCATGATGACTGCTGTTTTTCGAGAAACGATCACCCAATAGTGTTAGCAATTGATTCGTTTGTCGGGAAGACAACCTGTTCTTACTCATACATTTCAATGTTTACAAAGCACTAAATAAATTCAAAAACAACTTCTACTTCACACTTTGGCTTCCGCGCCAGCGTCACCAAGCGTTTGGTAACATTACGCCTTTTACGAACACTGACCACCAATCGAAAGTTGGTAAGAGGTAGAACGCCAACTGGCTGGCAACAAAAATCAACAGACAGTAAGTGAGCGTTTTAGTTTCTCGATTGTTCTTGAAATCTATATAAAGCAACACTGCCAAAATCAAATCGATCATTAGCATAGACACAAAATAGGGTGAACTGCCCAGCAAACGATTTATCCCTAAGTTGATGAATATAATTCTGTCTACCGATGGGCCCAGCAGTATCAAAGCGGTTGCCAGCATGTACCTCGCGTGCTTAGCTGATTGTTTTCTGTACCAAATTGCCAGTAAATAAAACGTTGCAAACACAAACAACGCAACAATTGTAGCCGGATTGGTTGATGCTTTCTTTAAAATCTCAAACTCACTCAAGTTATTGAGACCTGCCGAAGCTGCCTCTGTGAGTCTTGCAATCTTTCGGTGATACTCACTTCTCGCCAACAACCATGCGCTCAACAAAACCAATGGCACCAGCACATAGCTTACTTTACCGAGAAACCGATGCGTTGCCAGTTTTTTATACTTGATCAAAAAGGGTTGCGCTATCAACATCAAAATCCACAAACCCATTAGCAAGAAATGGATATGAATGATGGGAGTTTTGATATCCAGTAGCTTAACGAAGTAGGTTTGATAAAACCCAGCAAAGGCTAAAACGATAAAAAGGAGAAACCAATAGCCAAGATTGTGGTAGGTGAATTGTTTTGCTTGCATTTTACACGATTATTCCTCGCAGAGTCTCTGCCTCAGGACTCCTATGTTTGTTTTTATAATCGTTGAGCAAAATAACAATAGATTTGATGAAAGTGAAAAAGGGTGAGAGCGCATTCGAGACTAAACAACTTTCGAGGTATGTTCGCGCAGAGATAGTGCCTCA